>CAZTVY010000055.1:0-11716 GCA_964617235.1 uncultured Rikenellaceae bacterium
TGAACCATACGAGAATTTTGTCGAAGCTATAAATATGACAAACTCATCGGAATTTGGATTGCAGGCCGGAGTGTTTACGAATATGATTGACGAAATGAACTTTGCATTCACCAAACTTGAGGTAGGTGGAGTCATAATTAACGACGTACCAACCTTCAGGGTTGACCATATGCCATACGGAGGCATAAAGAATTCCGGGTTGGGTCGGGAAGGCGTAAAATACGCCATCTTTGAAATGCTTGAGCCAAAACTATTGGTCAAAAATATTGTTTGATGATATATAACAGGTATATTAATTAGAGCTAACAATAATTTATGCCGATTCTCTTTTGGCGATAATTGTTATATTTGCGTTCTAAAAATCGATTTCAACAAGAAATAATGATATTATCCCTACTCATTAAAGGAATTATAATAGGATTAATCGCATCAATCCCACTTGGACCTATTGGTGTAATATGCATTCAAAGGACAATCAATAAGGGCAGAACTAGTGGCTTTGTATCGGGTTTGGGAGCAGCAGTGGCCGATACAATATTTGCGGCAATTGCAGGATTTAGCCTCACATACATTATCAGTTTTATTGAGGAAAGGCAACTTATAATTGAATTTGTAGGTGGTATTATCGTCATTCTTCTTGGCTTAAAAACATTCTACACAAACCCTGTATCTCAGTTAAAACGTCACAAAAGAAAAAAGAATAAGTTAATAGAAGATTTTATTTCTGTTTTATTACTTACGAGCACAAATCCTTTTGCTATATTCTTTTTTGTTGCGCTATTTGCTGCCGCAGGCATTGTGCACCACAACCAAAGTTTTGGACAATCGTCTGTTGCGCTTGTTGGAGTTTTCCTAGGGGGAACACTATGGTGGTATACTCTAACCTCCCTAGTAAATATGTTCCGACATAAATTTAGACTCAAACAATTATGGTGGATAAACAAAATTGCAGGAGCAGTAATACTATTACTAGGCGTACTTGCAATTGTAAATGTTGTAAACAAAGTTTGGCTAGCATAATTAAACTCTAAAAAATCTGCCAATAGCCTCGCCACCCTCTTATTTTCCGCTATTTTTTATTGTAAAAAAAAGGATATTAATTTTTTTATACTATCTTTGGTTGTAATCTGCTTTTAATTTGTCAATCAATGAAAATAGCGAATTTCCTCATTGACTTTTGCTCATTTAACTTAGGCAATAGCACATCGAAAGATACAGCCGACAAACTGGTTCAGTTTAGTATTGCGACTGTTGCCACTTTGCTTTTTCTAGCAATCCTATCTGTTGTTTCATTCATAAAAGCAGATATGGTTACAGGGGGAATTCTATCTTCATCGTTTATCCTTTTAAGTCTATTTTTAGCAATCGCCTTTTCAAAGAATCAAACAAAAACATACGCTCCTTCTGCGGTTGTAATATTGGGAATTGCATTCTTGGCAACTTTGATATTAGGTCAAAGTGGACATCTGGTTCTTTGGGCAATTCTTTTATTTCCAGTGTTAACCATTACATCGTTTGAATACTCTCGAGGCAACGTTATAGCAGTAATTTTTAGCGCAATACTCGTTCTTGTACTATTTTTACCTATCGATACAAACAAGGCAAGGCTTATTGAAACTCCTATTAAGGTATTATTCTTAACTCTATACCCAATTATTCTTTTTGCCATATCGTTACTTTACTTTTACAAAGTGAAAAGGATACAGGAAACCGAAAAGTTACTTCTGGAACAAAAGAATGAAAGTAAACAAAGGGAAGAGTACCTTGCAAAACTTTCGCACCAGATTCGTACTCCACTTAACAATGTGATGATTATATCGAATATACTTTCCAGCGCTAGTTTGGACGAAAAGTATAAAGATATGATTGACACTATCCAAGCCTCCACCAACAACCTTGTTAATGTTTTGAACAGCATGGTTGAGATTTCGAGCGGTGACCTGCAATCTCAAGCCGATTTCAACATAAGTTTCAACCTAAGCAACAC
Source organism: uncultured Rikenellaceae bacterium (assembly GCA_964617235.1). Taxonomy (GTDB): domain Bacteria; phylum Bacteroidota; class Bacteroidia; order Bacteroidales; family Tenuifilaceae; genus SB25. The sequence goes on from CAZTVY010000055.1 coordinate 1,988, forward strand.
CATAAACAACACCATAAAACTGTTTGCAACGCAATCGCAAACGGTTAGTTTCAGCTCTAAAATTGACGAAAGTTTGCCTAAAACCTTGCTTGGCGACCCAGTTAAACTGAAACAGATATTCTTAAATATTATTGAGAACATCATCAAAAATAAAAGTAGCAATAAAATTAGCATAGAAATTAAGGTTAACAAGGTAAGCCAAACAGCTAACTCCATAGAACTATTCTTTGAGGTCAGGAGTAACACCCCTTTAATGCTACGTCAAAACGAAGGATATACCCAATCAATACTAAGTGAAACTAACTTATCATCGGCAAGCAACCAAATCTACATAGACCTACTTGACTTAAATATCACTAAGAAACTTGTTCAAAGTAACGGAGGCAAAATAAACGTGAACTTAACATCCGACGATGCCACCATTAACTTCAACTATAAGATTCAGTCAGTTCCATCAGAACTTCACGAGCCAATTAAAGAAAAACACGAAGAGAAAAAAGATACTGCAGACATACAAGCACAAGCCACAACAACTTCGGAAAAATCAACACAAAAAACAAGTGTCGATTTAAGTAATGCAAACGTACTTTTAGTTGAGGACAACCTAATTAACCAAAAAATTGTTATTCTTAGCTTAAAGAAAATTGTCAAAAACATTGAGGTTGCAAATAATGGTAAGGAAGCATTGGATAAGTTTGGCACTAGTAAGTACGACATCATTCTCATGGATATACAAATGCCAATTATGAATGGCTATGTTACAACCAAAAAAATACGAGAAATTGAATCGAGCACCAATTCCCATACTCCAATAATAGCTATTACAGCAAATGCTTTACTCGGGGATAGAGAAGAGTGTTTGGCAGCGGGAATGGACGACTATATTAGCAAACCATTCCAAATTGAGGTTCTAATTCAGAAAATGAGAAAACTCCTTCACTCGAACTAGTTAACCATAACTAATTATCAAAAACCCGAGGATTGAATATTGAGTAGCCAAACGATAGGCTAAAGTAAAACTCTTTGCCTCCATTTGAAGGGTAATATGCCGCAGAGGCTGCTATTGGACCTATAGGCGAGTTATAGACCAAAGAAGCACTGCCAATTGTCCAACTGTTGGCAAATTCGTCGCCGTAAAAAGGTTTATTATCCGAATCGGCGTTAATCACCCTATAAGGTTGGTACAAATAAGCCTCCAATCGAAAATGAATATTCCTAGTTATATCTATTACGGGCATTAAACCAACAGCCAAGTATTGATTCGTTCTGTAATTGCTAAAGTAAAGCGCATTGGAGTGGGGTGTTGGACTAAACTGATTTAGCGCCAGTATTGTTGCGTGATAGTTATTAAAGAAATTCTGATTGGACCAGTAAGCATCAAAGCGAAAACCCATCCAAAACCTACGCTTAAATATTCTATGGTAACTCTCGTTGTGGAGATATGCTGTTGCAAACAAATGATTCTGCTCCGACTTTGCAAAAGTAGATGCAGTTGTTCCCGGAGAATGCTTTTCGGTTCCAGAATAAACCGAAAGGCTCAGCAATTGCTGACGGCCACGGGTGGCAAACTGTTTTCGGTTCAGGGTTAATTTCTCCAGCCTAAAATTGCCTTTAACGAATATAAAGCGAGTTTTATCGGGGATATCGTACGAAAAATAGTTCTCCACTTGGTAGTACTCATCAACCTTCTCGCCATACGAAACAGTTATTGCTGAGTTAACCGCACTGGAATGGCTTAACCTTAAACCTGCGCCACCAAACAACTCAGACTGAATTATAAACGCGGGTTTAGTGTCCTCAAAAAAAGGAATTGGATTGCTTTTATGGTAATCCATTCTATTTGCAACAACCTGTGTTATAAACGAAATTGGCATGCTACTAGGCAAGGTGTTTATAAACAGCAATCGTGCGCTACTATAAAGTTTCCCAAAATAGATATTGCCATATAGGGTATTTGATGTTCTTGAGAGCCAAGAATAGTTCCCCGATAAAAACCCCTCATTTCCCATATCGGACGATAAACTTAATCCGGCACCAATATCAATGGATCGTTTTAGTTTGGCATCAATAGTCATATCAAAAGCCTCGTTTCCCTTATTATAGTTTAGAGTTGGAAATAACCGAACAAACACCCTGTCGGACATTAAACGGTAATAGGATTTTTTCAGATGATTAAAGTCCAGCGTATCATTTTTCCCAACCACGACCCTACCTATATACCTCATCTGCTTTACACTAAGCCCGCTCATTGTAATATCTTTAATTTGAAGTTTAGGAAGGTTGGAACGGAACACACTCCTCCTACTATTTAACTCAGATAACTCTGTAATGTTGGGTATTCTCGATTTCAAATAAGGTATCTGTTTTAACGCGGCATCATATCCAGCCTTAACAATTTCGTCAACCCTGTCGAAATCGAGTAGGCTTATATCGTAAAATGGAATATCCACCACAAAACCAATTGAATCAGGAATACTAAAATCCGTTGCACCAACAATCATGGACTCTAACTGTAACAATGGATCCTCATCGCTAGGCAAGCGAGAGTTTGATGCCACTTTACTGCCAATAATAAAATCAGGGTTAAATTCGGACACAGCCTCCCGCCATAAAAAGTTGTTATATATGCCACCATCAAACATTAAAACAGAGTCAATATATATTGGCTTAAAAAACATTGGGAAAGTCATTGAAGCCCTAATTGCTTGCGAAAGATTACCTTGCTTAAAGTACACCATCTTTTTCTCAACAATATCAGAGGCATTGCAACGAAACGGAACAAACAAACTATCAAAATTGTTTCCGGCCAATGCATTTGCCTGAGCACAAAGTTCCTCAAAAGCCACATCCATACCCACTGTTGAAATATAACTTGATATGATTTTAGGCTTAATTCCTCTTTTATCTGCTGCAAATCCTATGCTCAAATTCTCGGCATCGGACTGTGAAAAATCGTTGATATTATAGCGCAAAGCATCATCAATCCGCCCATTGCTCCAATTGTTAAAATCGGCTGATTTGAATAGTTGAACCATCTCGTCTGGTGTATAGCCCATTGCATAAAGCCCTCCAACAATTGCCCCCATAGATGTTCCAGACACATTACTTATCGGGATTCCGTTTTCCTCAAGAGCCTTTATTACACCAACGTGCGCCAAACCTTTAGCGCCACCACCGCTAAGAACAAGGCTAACAGTTTGCCCAAAATTCACAATGCTAATGCCACAAAATATTGATAACAATAATACGTTTCGCATTTTGCCAATTTATTTCTACAAAGTTACTGTATTTGTAAGAAAAAGTGTATTAAGCAGATGTTAAAAGATAAAAAAAGGGTGCGCCATAAATTTGACATCACCCTTTTCAATTCAAGTTGAATGACTTTAATTATCTTGTCCAATATCGCCTGAAGTATTGCCTGTAAAAGAATTATTTACAAGCAAAGGGCTTGCATAAACACCTCCCGACTTTCTTTTATATATACCCCATAAGTTTGAGTTAGAAATAATGCAATTTTCCACCAATGGATTATTCGTTCCACAAGGATTTATGTCGACAATGGCTTTATAACTACCTCCATAGAGCAAGTCACAGTATACTAACTCATTGCCAGTTAGCGCTTGACCATTAAACTCAATACCTCTCCAATCGCCTTTCTGGGGCGTAGCGCTAGCCGATGTAAATGTGATTCTGTTATCCGAAGTTCCTCTTGCAATCAATCTTCCAGTTCCGTTAGTCGAAGTTCCCACTTGAACCTTCTGTCCATCATAAAACTTAAGGTTAGTACCAGCCTCAATAGTTAAAGTTGCTCCATTACGAATTATAATATCATCTTCAATATAGTAAGGCACATTGTGCTCTTTCCAAGTAGAATTTATATCTACATAATTATAACTCGATGATGAACCAGTAACAAGAATGCCAAAATTATTTGAAGTTGTAAAAAGATTGCCGATTCCGATAGTGGACACATTCTTTCCCCTAATCTTCATTACGTGCTTGCCTTCGGTTCCAAGTAATATATTGCCTTCAAACGCTACAAAAGCATTACCATCGTCCTCCGCTTCTACAGCAATATTTTCCGAATATGATATTGTACACGTTTTTATTGATATCAAAGCATTACCAGAAACATCAATCATACCCCATGATGAGTTTGCTCCACCATACTCAACCACACAGTACTCCATCTCACAATCAATGGCACCCTGCTTAAACTTTATGTAATCCCAATCGCCAGGCTGAGGACTTTGACTCAAACTGGTAAATGTAATTCTATCCTCAAAAGTTCCAACGGCAATCAAACTAGCATTTGTACCTCCAATCTCCAAGCTTGCACCAGCATCAAACTTTACCACAACGCCGGGCTCAATCGTTAACGTTCCACTGGTAACTTTAACATACCCCTTAATGATGTGCGGATTATTCACAGCTTTCCACACGGTATTGATGGTTATTATTTCGGACTCATGCGTGGTTGAAGCAATTAAACTGTCCTCATTCTTTTCGCATCCAGAAAAAATAATTGCACAAAAAAGACAAAAAAATAAAAATCGTTTCATTGTTTAGTTGTTTTTAGTTAGACATTTAGTGTATTTATTTTGAAATTTTACATTTTGAGGTATTACAAACTTTGATGAGTCTACATGGCAATTCTCCTCAAAGGATAGAGCCTCTTCGGTAAAAATATCGCCCAGCGATTCTGAAACTCTTTTTAATGGAAAACCCTTGTAGAGCCACAATTGGTTGTCGAACAAAGAAACCATATCACATTTGTAGCCATTGAACAAGTCTGCACCTTGACTTACCCCATCGAAATGCTTTAAATAGGCGCAAAAAACAAACCTTACAAAGCATAATGAATCGGCGCAATTGTCAATACTACAAACGACACCTGTATTGGTTATTAGATTGATTGAATAAATGCTATCGTCTTTAACTATATCGAGGGTTTTATGCTCCTCGCTTAATGATAAACCAAAGTTGGAGTAATCGCTCACGGAGTGGCTTAAAACAGACATCTTGGCTCCATAGGAGTCAATCCAAACTGTTGTATTCGTTCTTCGAATGGTACCAAAGGCTTTACCCCTTGAAACCATGAAAACTTTTGCAGAGCGAAAACCAAAAACATGGTTCGACTTATGCTGCAAACCATTACAACTGGAAAATACTATTAAGAAGACAAATGTGTAAATGAATTTTATACGATGCATTTTGCGAGAAATAATTTTCTCCGCAAATTAACCTCAAACCCTTAAAGAATAACTAATTTAGGGGTATGACAAAACTATGACATCAGAAAAAAAATTAGAATCTGGTTAAAAAGTTGTTCAATGACTCCTCTGGAGTTAGGCCTAACTTCTTCCGAAGCCTATTTCTACTTTTATCAACAGCCGCAATGGTAATATTATTTATGTTGGCAATCTCTTTTGTTGTCAAATTAAGCTGAAGCAAAGCACAAAGTTTCAATTCGCCAGGTGTAAGGTCGGGGAATTGTTTCATTAACAATTTAAAAAATGAAGGGTGAACCTCTTCGAAACGAAGCCGAAAAGCCTCCCATTCCATATCGCTATTAAACTCAGCTTCAATTTCACGAATTATTTTATCAACGCCAACCGCATCAATCTTACTTTTGATTTCATTAATAAACTCCGTTTTACTAGCCATTTGAAGCGCCAACGATGAAAGTTCCCTGTTCTTCTGGTCAATCTCAAACTTCAACTTTTCTTGATTCAAATATGCCACTTCGCGTTGTTTTGCAATAAGTTCGCGCTGTTGAATAATTGCCTTTCTGCGAATACTAATAATGTAAAACAACAAAATAATCATTAAAACGGAAGCAAATACCAATCCAAGAAGTGCCCTAAGTTTTTTGTTATCCAACTCACTTCTAAGAGATAATTCCCTTATTTGCTGCTCCTTTTTCTCCGTTTCGTAGCGAGTTTCGAGTTCTGCAACATTTCTTTTAACCTCTACCCCTTTTAATGAGTCACTTAGTTGAACTTCTTGCTCAAAATACGCAAGGGCCTTACGGTAATCACCTATGTTTTTATAGGATTTGTATAAGCCCTTCCAACTTTGCATTCGTTCTAAAGGAAATGCTTTGTCCTCAGCAAGTTTTTCAGCCCTTAAAAAGTAAGGTAAAGCATTGCTTGGCTTACCAATATCAAGATATTGCTCTCCAACATTGTTTAAATCATAAATTACATGATAAATCCTATCGCTCTTTTCCGAAAGAGCTAAGGCCATAAGGGACTTATTCAGAGCCTCCTGCTTTAAGCCCATCTTTTTTAGTACGGGTACAAGGTTACTCAAAGCAACAGTCATTCCATTAGCGTACTGTTCCTTTTCGGACAATTCATACATCTGCTCATAGGTTATTTTAGCCTTCTCCAAATCTCCGTCGTACTCGTAAAACCCACCCATATCGTTCATAATACCAACCCGGGTAAAGAAGTTGGCATAGAGTTCATCCTTTCTGGCTAATGAATCAGCTTTAAGGAAATACTCTCTCCACTTCTCCTTTTGTCCTAATTGCTTATAAACTTCACCTATTAATTGGTAATACTTAGCAATGTTCGATAAATCGCCTATCTTCTCCCGAATCTTCAACGCTGCAATTTCCTCCCTCAAGGCATCGGAGTAAAGGCCTTTATTATTGAACTCCATTCCAATATTCACTAACATATCCGCCGCTTTTGCAGTATCGCCAATTTCAAGATATCCTTTATAAATATTACGATACACCTCAATAGCCTCATCATGATTCCCTTTATCACTTATATATGAAGCATAAAAAGTTTGTGCTGATATAAATGCTTTCCGATTTCCCGACAACCTTGCGTACTTCAATGTACTATCCAGCATTTGAGATAACTTAGCATCATCGCCAATTTTATCGTAGTGCTTTACAAGTCCAAAAAAGGCTCTAGCCACACCTAAGGTATCCTTGGAAGTCCTGCAACTATCAACTTTATAAAGTAAAATGTCTGGGGTTTGCGAAAAAGTGTATACTGACAATGCAAATGAAAAAATAAAGGCTAAAACCTTGCGAATACTCATATTAAATATGTTAAAACATACAACTTAAATCGGGCCGAATTCCAATAATTAGAATGTCATCTACCTGTTCATTATCACCCTTCCACTCCATCATACTATCGTAAAGGTGCTTTCGTTGTTGGTCAAGAGGCATTTTGTGAATGGTAAGCAAAAGATGCCTAAAGCGTCGAAACTTAAACTTTTTGGAGTCAGGTCCCCCAAACTGGTCTACATATCCATCAGTAAATATGTAGAGCATATCATTGGGCTGAATTGGAATGTAATGGCTACTAAACAACAAGTGTCCAGTATCAGAAGCCATACCTACAGAGTACCTATCGCCCTTAACCTCAATAATTTTACCTTCGCGCAACAAATACAAATTACTAAATGCACCAGAAAACTGAAGAATATTGTATTCCTTGTCAATCACACAAAAGGCAACATCCATCCCATCCTTTACCTTTACACCACCTTCACTCAAATTTACACCAGCAGTAAACATTTGGTGTATGCTAATACTTAGCCTATTAAGAATTTCAGCGGCGTCATCAATACCTTCTATATTTGTAATATTTCTTAGCAACTCTATGCCAATTATCGACATAAACGCACCAGGCACACCATGGCCAGTGCAATCAACAACTGCTACAAACGTTTTATTTTTTGTCTCATTTATCCAGTAAAAATCTCCACTCACAATATCCTTGGGCATAAAAAGAATAAAGGAATCAGGTAGTGATGTTTTAAATGAATCTATTGGAGGCAAAATTGCATCTTGTATTCGTTTTGCGTAGTTAATACTATCGGTAATATTTTTATTTTTGAGTATCAACTCCTCCTTCTGCTGCTCTAACTCAACCATTACAGACTGACGCTCTTGTAGTAATCTATTAATCTTTTTAAGATTTTTATTCCTATAGTATAGATATGATAACAGCAAGCCAACTACTAACGAAGCATAAATGTACATTGATATTCGAGATCGCCAAAAAGGTACAGCAACCTGAACTCTCAAAACAGTTGGTTCAGCACACCATATTTGGTCGCTATTGGCTCCCATAACCTTGAAGTAGTAATTACCTTCCGATAAATTTGTAAAAGTTGCGGAATTTTTGTGGCCTGCTTCAATCCACTTATCATCCAAGCCATGCATTTGGTAGCGATATTGATTTTTTTCAGGATGATTAAAGTCTAAAGCAGCAAACTCAACTGTAAGAGTTTTGAAACTTTGAGGTACACGCAGTTTATCCAAGTTATTCGGATATACAATTTCCAATCCATTAGTCCCCACAATCTCTATCTTTGTTATACAAACATTGGGAATATTTGTATTAATGGGAATTGAATCAGGATTAAAGCAATTATAGCCAAGAATAGACCCAAAAAAAATCTTTCCGGAAGAGGATTTGCAACTAGCGCCAATATTAAATTCGTTACTCAACAAACCATCCGATGTAGTATATGTCCTTACTAAGTCATTTATCGGGTTTAAAACAACAAGTCCCTTATTCGTGCTTATCCACAACCGACCTGAGGTGTCTTCCTCTATTGCATTTATTACTTTATTGGGTAAATTTTGCTCATCAGTATATAGTTTGAAAGTGTTAGTTTGTCTATTATACCTATGCAATCCAGAAGTTGTACCTACCCAAATAAACCCATTCCGATCCTCATGCAGGCAAAGTATCTCATTTGAAATCAATTCCTTTCCAGTATATTTTGCAGGGCGTTGAAATGAAATAACTTTAGAAATATCTGGAGAAATAACGCTTAATCCGTTATTTGTAGCAGCCCAAACAAAACCCTTACTATCAACTAAAACATCGTAAACTTCATTTCCTGATATGGAAAGAGAATCTCTACGACGAGAGTAAAAACTCTTTAATGAATTATCCTTGAAGAAATGAAGACCTGAACGAGTTGCAATCCAAAAGCCTCCATTGAAATCTTCTGCTATTGAGTAAATTCTGTTATTATGAAACAAATCGCCGCTATAAACACCTTTGGAATTGAAATAATCAATAAAAGTAGTGCTATTCTTATTATATTTTAGTAGTCCACTGCGGGTTCCAACTAGAATCTCGCCTTTTCTGGTTTTAAATATTGTGTGAATAAAATCATCTGTAATGCCGCTTCCAAATTGTTCTTTAGAATATTTTCGATTATGCCCAGTCTTGGGATTAAAGATATGCAATCCAGTTCCCCACGTACCTAGCCAAACATCACCATTATCTTCAAGAATTGAGGCAATAATATTATTTGAAAACAAAGGGCTTCCTGATACATCTTTGCCGTAACCATCAAAGCGAGATCCAAAAGGATTCCATTTAATTAATCCAACCTGAGAGCCTACCCATAAAACATTGGATTTGTCTTGTAAAATTGCAGAAATATGAACAGGCCTTACTTTTTGATTGTTGTAAATAAGATTATCAATAACCTTAATAGATCCGTCGGCATACAACTTACAAAACCCCTTATCTGTCCCAATCCACAAAAATCCATCACCTTCTCCAATATACTCAATAATATTAGCTAGGAAAACATTCGTAGAGTTGTAATGATAAAACCTTTCGCTTCTATAATCAAACCTATTAAGTCCATCGTCAGTGCCAATCCAGAAGTTTCCTTTTGAATCCTCAAAGATAGATGTAATCCTATTGCTACTTATTGAATATTGATTGC
>CAZTVY010000056.1:0-11700 GCA_964617235.1 uncultured Rikenellaceae bacterium
ATCCCTGACAGGGTTCAAAACCCTGTCAGGGATATTGTAACTTTATATTGCTCCATCAAATCGTCGTCAAACTTTTTTGTATTTTTAGCGTCTAAATCCGTGTGAAATCTAATTCTAATAAAATGAGAAAAATATTTAAACCAATCAATGTTGCAATTATGGCAGTTATACTAGCCAGCGTTGGCTGTAGCGAGGCCGATAAGGCACCAACCAAAGAGCCGTTAAAAATTGACGTTGCTCTTACCGATGCCGAAAAATCTGCAGGTGTGCTTACTCCCGAAATTCTTTGGAAGTTTGGCAGGGTAGGGGAGCCTGTTTTGTCGCCTTGTGGAAAGATGGTAGTTTATACCATCACCTATTACAATTTGCAGGAAAATAAGGGTGTTACCAATTTATACCTAGTGAATACCGATGGTGGCGAACCAGTTAAGTTGACCGACGAGATGGGCTCTGAGTCTGCTCCTGCTTGGAGTGCCGATGGTAAAGTTATTCGTTTCCTTTCGACACGTGGTGGTTCATCGCAGATTTGGGAGGTGCAACCCGATGGACAAGGATTGAAACAAGTTTCAAATATCGATGGCGATGTTAATGGCTTTGCATTTTCGCCCGACGAGTCGAAGTTGGTTTATGCTATGGATGTAAAGGTTGAAGACCAAGCAACCGATATTCATAAGGATATGCCTAAAGCAAAGGTGCGAATTATCAACGATTTGATGTATCGCCACTGGAACTACTGGGAGGATGGAAAGTACAGCCATCTTTTTGTGGCCGACTTTGCTAATGGTGCAATTGCCAATGCTAAGGATATCAATGCTGATGAAAAATGGGATACCCCAATGGCTGTTGACTTTGATATGGCTGAGGTACAGTGGAGTCCTGATAGCAAGAAGTTAGTTTACAACTCCAAGAAACTTTACGGTAAGGAGTACGCTATGAGTACCAACTCCGATATCTACCTGTATGAACTGGAGAGCGGCGCAACAACCAATTTAACCCCAGAGAATAAAGGCTACGACCGATATCCAAAATTCTCGCCTAACGGAAAATATATTAGCTGGTGGAGCATGGAAACTCCGCTCTACGAGGCTGATTTAAAGCGTTTATTTGTACTCAACACAGAAACAGGTAAGGCTGTTTACGCAACTCAAGGATTTGACCAGAATATTGAAGCCTACAATTGGGACGAGGATGGCAACACTATCTATTTTGTAAGTGGGACTAAAGGTACTGAGCAACTTTTCAAAATTGATGTTACTACAAATCAGATTGCTCAGTTAACTAAAGGAATGCACGATTATGTAACAGTTCAAAAGAACAAAGGTGTTATTGTTGCCGAGCGTATGAGCATGAGCATGGCTCCTGAGTTATATAAGGTTGACGAGGCTACAGGCGAGGCAACCCAATTAACTTTCACCAACAAGGCTATCTACGAAAATATTAAGATGGGCGAGGTGCGTGAGCGTTGGGTGAAAACCACCGATGGTAAGGAGATGTTGGCTTGGGTTATTCTTCCTCCAAACTTCGACGAAACCAAGAAATACCCTACACTTTTATACTGCCAGGGTGGCCCACAGAGCACTGTTAGCCAGTTCTGGAGTTACCGTTGGAATTTCCAGATTATGGCTGCAAATGGTTATGTAATTGTAGCACCAAACCGTCGTGGAGTTCCATCGTTCGGTCAGGAGTGGAATCTTCAAATTTCTAAGGATTACAGCGGACAAAACATCAAGGATTACTTAAGCGCAATTGATGATGTTGCAAAGGAACCTTGGGTTAATAGGGATAAACTTGGCTGCGTTGGTGCTAGTTACGGTGGGTACTCAGTTTACTACTTGGCTGGGCATCACCAAAAACGCTTCAAAGCGTTTATATCTCACTGCGGAATGTACAACTTGGAGTCGTTTTACCCTCAAACCGAGGAAACATTCTTCCCAACATTCGATTTGGGTGGCGCACCTTGGGAGGCTAACAATAAGGTTGCCCAGAAGAGCTATGCAAACTCACCCCATAAGTTTGTTCAGAACTGGGATACCCCAATCATGATTATTGTAGGCGAGCACGATTACCGTATTCCTTACACGCAAAGTTTGGAGGCATTCAATGCTGCACAGCTAAGAGGTATTCCCAGTAAGTTGTTATTCTTCTCAGAGGGAACCCACTTTGTAACAAAACCACAGGATGCTGTAATTTGGCAGCGCGAGTTCTTTGGTTGGTTAGACCAGTGGTTGAAGTAGTAATAAACGCTAAGGCACAAAGGCGCAAATTGAAGAAGGTATGTATTTATTGCATACCTTCTTTTTTCTTAGCGTCATAGCGCCATTGCGTTTAAATTTTCTGTTTTTTCAAAGAGGTAAGAATCATCTCCATCTTCCCCTCCAGAGTCATATCCCCACTTATCCAGTTGATTGTAAACCCACGGCGTTCCATTCCTCGGAACCAGGTCATTTGGCGTTTGGCAAATTGCCGTATGGCAATGTTCAGCTGCTCGAACATCTCATCGTAGCTGATTTTGCCTATGATGTACTCCTGTTTGCGAGGAATTGTATATCATATGCTTATTCTTAATTGTTGCCCCTATGGCATGTGTTGCTACTTATGGTAGCGAAGTAAAGAAAATAATTATATTTGCTAGGGAAAGGTCTGTGAGATAGATTTGGCGAAGGAACGCAACCTAAGCCGAATGGAGTTTCTACCAAAATTTAAGATGATGAAAAAAACGTCTCTTGCATTATTGTTTTTATTTTGGAGTTTGTCTGTTTTCATTAGTGGCAATTCTTATGCACAGAAATACTATCTGTTTCGTAACTACACAGTAAAAGACGGGTTGATTCATAATGTTATATACAGCATCAATCAGGATAGCAAAGGTTATTTGTGGATTTCGACTGGGGGAGGTATTTCTCGATTTGATGGAGCGTACTTTGACAACACGTTAATTCCTGAAGTAAATAATATACAAGCGTTTTCGCAATATATCGATAAAAGCCCTTCTGGTAGGTTGGCTTTCAGTACGTTTATGCAAGGCGTGATTACGGAGCAAAATAACGGAACGTTCAAGCAGCATTTGCGACGTAAGAAGCAATTGGGCAAAAACGTTGTTCGTACGCTGAAATGGGTTTCTGAACATAAGATTATTACCTCAGAAAGTCGCAATATCAACGTAATTGAAAATGATTCGATTTATCAGCTGTACGACTACGGCAGTGACAAAAACGTTTTTATTACTATAGATTGCGATCACCTTGGCAATATATGGTTTGGTGGTTTTTTAGGGGCAGGTATTATGTCTTCGGCCAACGAACCTGTTTTTTTTCCTGAGTTTAAAGATATTCTTATCATAAAAATATTATTCTCGGACAAAAACAAACTACTGGTTGGCACGCGCAGCGGTTATTATGAAATTAATATCACTTCTGCTCAAAAAGGAAATTTACAATATAACATCGAGCAACCATACCCTGAACTTGTAGGCAAGGAAATTAATCACATATACTGCGATCGACAAAATAACATTTGGATTTCGTGCGTAACAGATGGGGTGTATCAGATAGAAAACGGTGAAATCAAACGACACTTTACAACAGAAAACGGGTTGCCCTCAAATAGCATTATGTGTGCTTTCCAAGATAATGAAGGCAACTATTGGTTTGGTACCGAAAGTGGAATTTGCCGTCTCTACTCTCTGGAAGATTTTTCCTACACCCATAATGGCCATCCGTTGAGTGGAATATCAATAGTTGCCAAAGATCCATTCGGTAGGTTGTGGCTGTCGGACGGTTCTATGCTGTATTTTCTTGAAAAAGATAAAATACATATAGCGGATTTTAGCAAAAAGGCTTTCGAAAAGGGCATTATTAAATCAATACAGTTTACTTCAAATGATTGTAATCTGTTTACCGACAAAGCACTATATTCTATGCCTTTGCGAAAGAGAGCTAATCCGCAGGAATTGACAAAGAAAATAGACTTTGTAAAAAACAATATGAACGAGCTAAGATGTTTCTACTACGATAGTAGTAAAACGTTGTGGATGGGGTGTGTGGATGGGCCATACTTGTATTTTTCAGATAAAGTTAAAAAAGTAAAAATTATATCGAGTGATGAGTTAACTCTTCGCCCCAATGATATTGTTAAAGATAAGTACGGCAATTTTTGGTTGGGCGATTTTATATTTGGACTATACCATTTTAAGCCTGAAATCAAAGGTGGAGATATTATTCTTCACCACATACAGTCTTATAAATCGCTTAAGCCCGATTCGGCTTTTGCCACGGCGTGGATTCAGGGTATGCTGATTGATCAGAAACATCAGCTATGGATGTCCTCGTTATATACAGGGGTTTATAAACTGCAACTAGACCAATCGGGCATAAATAAGGCTACACTTTACTCTACAAAAAATGGGATGTCGAGCAATGATGTAACACAGATAATTGAAGGTAAGGATGGCACTATGTGGTTTGGCTCTTCCAACGGAGCTAACCGTCTTGTAATTGATAAGGATGGCAAGGAAAGAATCATTCATTATAACGAAAAAAATGGTTTTGGACGACTTGTATACAATATTTTACCGGATGATAGTATTACATATATCTGTTATGAAGATGGTTTTTTTGCTGTCAGCAATAAAATTAACAGCTCCCAAACAGATAAGCCTATAAGTGTAATTATATCCAAAATTTCGGTAATGGGTAAAGCCGATACCGTTGCGATGAGTAGATTTGGGGAAGTCTATGTTTTACCTCATAATTTAAATTCAATATCGTTTGAGTTCGGATCAGTTAAGCTTAAGAATAATGAAGGTATTGATTATCAGTATAGGTTAAAAGGGGTGGATGAAAGTTGGTCTGAGTATTCTATGCGGCGTTATGCCGGTTACAACTCGCTTCCCCCAGGAAAATACACTTTCCAAGTCAGGGCAAAGATGCTTAACAATGATAAGGATGGAAGCATTGCAGAATACTATTTTCGGATAAAACCGCCCTTTTACCGTACTTGGTGGTTTGTTGTAACGCTTATAGTATTGATAGCGGTAGTTGTGTATGTGTTTTATATTCAGCGCATTCGAGGCATGATTAAAATGGAGCGGCTGCGTATAAAAATAGCCTCCGATCTTCATGATGACATTGGCTCAACGCTTAGCAGTATTTCTATTATGAGTGAAATTATTCAGAGCCAGATAGACAAGAGCACACAATCGGGCGAATTGATCAGAGAAATAGGCAGCAATGCTCACTTAATGCTTGAGAATATGGACGATATCATTTGGGTGGTAAAGCCTTTTAACGATAAGTTCCACAATTTCGAAGTTCGTATTCGGGAGTACGCCATTCCGCTTTTTGAGTCAAAAAACATTCAATTCCAACTTGTGGTACCGGAAGAACTTGATAGCCTCCCGCTGAGTATGGAAATGCGTAGGAATCTGTTTCTTATAGCAAAAGAATCCGTTAATAATTTGGTGAAATACTCACAGTGCAATCAGGCCGATATCCTATTCTCCTATTCTCATTCAATACTTAAGATGGTAATAGCCGACAACGGAATTGGCTTTGATATCACCCAAACTTCGCACCAAAACAACGGATTGAGGAATATGCGGCAACGGGCAAAGCAAATTGGCGGGAACATTGAAATCCTGTCGGGAAATGGTGGCGGAACAAAAATTATTCTCTCGGTAAAAATCATATAAGTTTATGATTGACAATAATTTTTGCGGAATGTACCTTTGAGCAAAAAAAGAAATGAAGATAAAAGTAGCTATATACGAAGATAATAATGCTTTACGCAAAGGGCTATCTAGTTTAATAAAGAGCTCCGAAGCATTTGAGTTTTGTGGAGCCTACCCCGATTGCTGTGAGGTTATACAGAATTGTAGAACTACTCACCCCGATGTAATACTGATGGATATTGATATGCCAAGCATCAGCGGTATTGAGGCAACAGGAATGCTGAAAAAAGAATTTCCATCTATTGAAGTGATGATGCTTACTGTGTTTGAAAATGAAGATATGATTTTTAAAGCCTTATGCGCTGGAGCAACAGGGTATTTACTCAAAAAATCATCCTCAACTCAGATCCTCGAAGCAATTAAAGAACTTTATTATGGTGGTTCGCCAATGACCAGCGAAATAGCCCGAAAAACGATAGAATTTTTCGCCAAACCGCCCAGAGTTGTCAAACAAGAAAACACTTACGCTCTTTCGCATCGCGAAGTTGAGATTCTTGAAAGTCTTGTAAAAGGGAATAGCCATAAAATGGTGGCGGATGAATGTTGTATTAGTATAGGCACCGTGTACACCCACATTAATGCTATTTACAAAAAACTCCACGTAAACTCCAAATCCGAAGCTGTAATAAAAGCAATTAAAGAAGGTTTAGTATAGCTTAATTGCACGAAAAGGAGAAAGACATTTAGGTAATTTTATCGAAATGCCTTTCTATCCATTGCCAACCATATTCAATTCTCTTTTCATTTAAAAATCATAAGTTTTTATGATTGATGGCACTTCTTTAGTTTTTTAGTTTTGCAAAAGCGCTCATAGATCCCTTTGGTATTTAAAGTGTTGCCGTTGATTAAAATTTTTGAAATAAAGTAAACTACTCAAAATCGATAATATCAGCCTTACAGGTCGGACCATCCGAAACAGCGACTTTAAATAATCTGAAAGTAGGTCTTTTATATTAAAAATCTTAAGAATGAAAAAAATATTAATCATTTTAATAAGCCTTACTATTGTTTCGTGTAGTAAAAAAGACGACAACCTAGAGTCAGCAAAGCAAGCTGATGTGTATACAATTATTACTGAATATTCGCCTGTAGAGCAGTCGTATATCTGGAAGAATGGCACAAAAACCTTACTGGGGAAAGGAAAGGCCAATCGGTTATTTGTATCGAAAAATGATGTGTATGTTATTGGGAATGAAACGCAGAATGGGAAGAGTGTGATAAAATTGTGGAAAAATGGGAGTGAGACAATTCTCTCCGATGGGCAAAACAATGCTTTTGCTACAGCCATATACGTGCAGGGTAGCGATGTATATGTATCAGGTTTTGAGGATAAAAACGGGGTTTACCTTGCCAAGTGTTGGAGAAACGGAGTTGCCACAGTTCTTAATAGCGATGAAACAAAAAACGGACAGGCAAACTCAGTTTTTGTATCAGGAACCGATGTGTATGTTGCTGGATATGAAAATAACGGAGCTAAGAAAGTTGCGAAATATTGGAAAAATGGAACAGCCATTACATTAAGCGATGGGAACTATAATGAAGGAGGCAATTCCATTTTTGTATCTGGTGGTGATGTATATGTTGCTGGATTTAGATTGGATAATGGCAAATATATTGCTAAAATGTGGGAAAACGGAGTGGCTACAGAACTTACTGATGCAGGGGCAGTTTCGTCGTGGACTAGCAGTATATGCGCATATAATGGTAAGGTTTACATAGCTGGACGTGTTGGAGGCTATGCAACACTTTGGGCAAACAACAAGCCAATCAATTTGGGGAGCGACAGAAGTGCCTACGATATATGCATAAAAGACGGCAATGTTTTCTTGTCGGGGGTTAACTCTGTAGGTGGAAAGTACAAGGCTACAATGTGGAAAAACGAGATTGAAACATTGCTAACAGATGGATCTGCTCCGAGTGACGCAAATGGAATCTTTGTAAAGTAAATAAGCTATTTAATATTAATCCTAAATACACACTACAATGAATAGGCGTAAAACATCTTTGCATTTTTATATTGCATTTATCTTTCTGTTAATTACTATAGTATCGTGCGAACGGAATGACGAACCAGCACCTCTTAGTTACAAGATGACATTTGCCACTACCATATCTGCAGGCGAAAAAGTAGTTTTAAGCATTGATGCTGAAAAAGCAAATCAGGCTGACGTGTGGGTAGACCTGGATAACAATGGAACAAGGGATGCAAATGAAAATCCACTTTTTATTTCAAATGGCAATGGTTCATCTTTGTATGTAATTAAAAATAAGGAGATAACCATTCATGGAAAGGTGAGTTATTTTTTCTGCGGTACAAACAAAATTACAACCCTTGATGTGAGTGATAATCCATATTTGGTTGAATTATACTGCGGCGATAACCAAATAGATAATTTGGATATAAGCAATAATGCGCAGTTAAAAGTCTTAATCTGTGATTTAAATAATTTGACAACTTTAGATGTGAGTAAAAATAACCAGCTGATAACTTTAGATTGCACTAGGAACAAGCTGTTAACTCTGAATTTAGGACAGGCACCCTTGCGGAAATTACTTTGCGATTTCAATCAGTTGCAAAGTTTAGATATTTCTAAAAATATAGAATTGAGGGAACTAAAATGCAGGTTGAATAAGATAAGAGCATTAGATTTTTCTCAAAATCCAGCATTAGAATTCATTGCATGCCATAACAATGCAATAAATGCATCAGCCCTTACAGCCCTTATGAAATCGTTGCCGCAACGATTAAGCACGAGAAAGGGGGATGTGTTTATGTATATGACGCCAGATTTGAATGCTGTGCCGAACTCTTCCGATATTACTATTGCCAATGGAAAAAACTGGATTGTATATGCCGACAATAGTGCAATGCAACCATAAAATCAAATGTCAATTAACAATCTGTCGTTTTATCTATTCAGCTTGAGGATTTCTATGTCTGACAATATTTCTGATTTTCGCTGGGAGCGATTGTTTTACCTGAGTTCGCTGAAAGCAATGATTGTGGAGAGGTTGCTTAACCGTCATTCTACACTTGTTGGTTAGCCTTAGGTAGATATCTCCTCACTTTAACAACACTTTAATCTAATAAATAAGGATACCCGAAGCCTTATTCAAGTAGGGGTAAAAATAAGAAAAATGAAAAAAAACTTTTTGAAAACTACAGTATTTATTGCCTCTTTAGTGCTGGTGCTTGGGGCGTGTAGTAAAGATGACGATGAGCCTGTTAATCCGACCAACAACAAAACAACAGCGGTATTTAATCCTAAAATTACCTATGGTAGTATGACAGATCAGGATGGTAATGAGTATAAAACCGTAACTATTGGTACCCAAACTTGGATGGCCGAAAATCTTCGTACAGCGAAGTATAATGATGGCACTGCCATTCCAAATGTTACTGGCAGTGACGAATGGAAATCATTGACCACCGGCGCTTATTGCAATTTTAAGAATGCAACAGGCAGCGATAGCATAGCCACCTATGGTCGTTTATACAATTGGTATGCCGTAAATACTGGTAAACTTGCTCCCAAAGGTTGGCATGTGCCCACCGAAGCCGAGTTGAATGCCCTAATCACCTATCTTGGGGGTGAAAGTGTAGCTGGGCCTAAGTTAAAAGAAACCGGCAGTACGCACTGGGTCAACCCTAACACCGGAGCAACCAACGAGGTAGGATTTACAGCCCTACCTAGTGGTCTGCGTAATGCTGGTGGTGCATACGAATACATTGGATACTACGGCTTCTGGTGGAGCGCTACAGGAGGTAGCAATAATAGCTGGCAACTTGAGGTAGGCTATCTTTATGAAAATATTTTTATTTCTGGCTCAAGCAATAAGAGCGGGCTCTCTGTGCGTTGTATTAAGGATTAAGATACTTCGACTGTTTGACAATTCCATTATTTGGAGTACAAAGCGAAGTTTTAACGAATTATTTTCCTAACTTGAACTATATACACATGAAATTTAAATCAGTTTTAAGAACACTTCCCCTGTTAAGTGCAATGTTACTAATCGGTTGTAGTAAAAGCGATACAGCAAATCCTTCCAATGCAAAACTTATCGAGCCCGAGCAGCTTATAAGCATGCAGGAAGCCTCATCCATAACAGCCAACACCTATACGGGTAAAACAACAACAAACAATGCTGCAGTTGGTCAAAAACTATGCGGTTATGATAATGTAAAAAATGGATTATTTCAGATAGGCCTAATACAAAAAGCCTTTATACCAAGCAGCTGCGGCTTGCAGGAGCCAAAGGAGCATTACGATTTTGCTAAACAAAATTTTTCTAATACTGAGATTGTTCCAGAATTAGGAGACGAAGCGTTTTACTGCCCTTCGCCACGAGCATTGCATATTATGTATTTAGGATACTATATTAATATCATGATTGTGAAAGAGGATAAATTCATAAGTGGCGACTGGGAACCCAACGAGGCAAAAGTTATATACATTACGGCAGGTAAAAAAGTATGCAATAAACTTAAAGAAATTGTGAAATAGTCTTGAAGTTTGATTTTTTATAGACATTGAAAGTACTTGCAATGGTTCAGTTCAAATTTATAAGATAACGAAGAAGGTATGTATTTATTGCATACCTTCTTTTTTCTTAGCGTCATAGCGCCATTGCGTTTAAATTTTCTGTTTTTTCAAAGAGGTAAGAATCATCTCCATCTTCCCCTCCAGAGTCATATCCCCACTTATCCAGTTGATTGTAAACCCACGGCGTTCCATTCCTCGGAACCAGGTCATTTGGCGTTTGGCAAATTGCCGTATGGCAATGTATAGGTGCTCAAACATCTCGTCGTAGCTGATTTTGCCTATGATATACTCGGTTAGGTATTTGTACTCCAATCCGTAGTAAATCAAATCGTCGGGGTTGATGCCTGAGTTAAGAAGTGTTTTCACCTCGTCAATCATCCCCGAATCTAAGCGTTGAGCCAAGCGGGCTTTAATGCGTTGCATTTCCGTTGCACGGTCGTACTTCACCCCAAATATGATGCTGGTTAGCTGGGGGAATGGATTTGGGTCTACAGGCGTTTTGCTGTAGTACTCCTCAATCTCAATTGCCCTGATGGTTCGCTTGCGAGTATCGAGGTCGGTTGTGTTGTGCAGACTTTTGTAAGATGCCAGTATGGAGGCTAACTCGTCGTCGGTTTTTTGCTCTAGTTGTTGGCGTAACTCCTTATTCTCAGGGACAGGTATCAACTTATACCCTTTTAAAACAGCCTCAATGTAAAGTCCGCTACCACCGCATAGTATTGGCTGAACGTTTCGGCTTTTTATATCGTTGTATGCTTTCAAAAAATCGGACTGGTACTCGTAAACATTGTACTTGGTTCCAGCATCGGCAATATCAATTAAATGGTAAGGGATGGTTTTGCCGTTTAAGGTATAATCTTCCAAATCCTTCCCTGTTCCAAGATTCATTCCACGGTAAATTTGGCGTGAATCGGCACTTATGATTTCTCCGCCCAGTTTTGCAGCCAAATTGGTTGCCAGTTGGGTTTTTCCGCTGGCAGTTGGCCCAACAATGGCAATTATATCGTAAGTTTTATTCGGCATCGAATTAAAATATCGGTTTGCGTGGTAAATTTAGTTAATTTTGGCATTCTTTAGGGAACGAAAGTTTTTAGGGATAAAAGTATTGAAGGTTTGTTGATGATTGTTCTTTGTTTGTCACTTGTCACTTGTCACTTGTCACAAACCAACCACTAATTACTAAAAACTAAATACAAAACAATGGTACAGTTACGAAGAAATAATCAGCGCAATAAGCTAAACCAGTTAAATAGACTAGTTTGGATGGGGCTTGTATTCCTGATATCGGTATTGATGGTGCTTGCTGCAATGACCAATATGTTTACCGAGAGTCCTCTAAAAAAATCGAACATAGGGTTAATTTTTGTAGTTTTGCTTGGGCTGGTATTCTATATTTACAGCTGGGTAAAGTTTTTTAAAAGAAAGGAT
>CAZTVY010000057.1:0-11678 GCA_964617235.1 uncultured Rikenellaceae bacterium
AATTGGGGTGGTTTTTTTATTAACAATTTGTATCTAAATAGTGATTTCTGTCATCATATTTACTAAAAATGAATACATTTGGCGTAAATGTTTAAAAAAGTAGAAATATGAACTATAATTTACCATTTATACCTAGCCGTCCAGGCAAACCCCGCGAGTTTGGTTTAACAATGGTTATGGATAAAGGCCTAAGTTTGGACGAGGCCAAGAATATGGTTGCTTCTGGCGCTGATTATATTGATTTTGTAAAGTTCGGTTTTGGAACATCGTTAATAACACCTCAGCTTAAAGAGAAGATTAAAGTTTATAGGGATGCAGGGATGCGACCCTATTTGGGCGGAACTCTTTTCGAATTATTCATTATTCGTAATATGTACGACGACTTTGTGAAGTTTGTTGACCAACTAGGCCTCGATTTGGTAGAGGTATCCGATGGCTCAATGGAGATGAACCACAAGGTTAAGTGCGATTATATCACTAAACTTTCAAAGAAATTCACTGTTATTTCTGAGGTAGGCTCCAAACAAGCCGATGTTCATATCCCAGACGACGAGTGGGTTGCAATGATGAAAACCGAAATAGAGGCTGGTAGCTGGAAGGTAATTGCCGAAGCGCGCGAAAGTGGTAATATTGGAATTTACAATAAGGATAATTCGGCCAACTTATCGTTGATAGACGATATTGTTAAGCATATCAAAATTGAAAATGTATTGTGGGAAGCACCACTGAAGAGTCAGCAAGCTTGGTTTATTCAACTTTTTGGTGCCAATGTTAATCTTGGAAATATTGCCACTAATGAGGCAATATCCCTTGAAACATTGAGGTTGGGTTTACGTGGCGATACATTTTTTCAGTTTTTGCCTAAATAGTTTTTTAGAACATTATTAAAAAAATCATCAAAAATGACAAGGAGATTAATAGACTATATTGTGCTTGTTTTTAAAGGTATTGCAATGGGTGCAGCGGATGTTATTCCTGGAGTATCGGGAGGGACAGTTGCCTTTATTGCGGGAATATATGAGGAACTAATAGATTCAATAAAATCTGTTGGGTCAAAATCGTTCTTTTTACTTTTCAAACGTAATGGTATTGTCCTATTCTTAGAGGCTATAAATGCAAAGTTCCTTTTCTCCATAATTCTAGGTATTACTATTAGTTTCTTGTCATTAGCTAAGTTGATGCAGTATTTGTTAACATATCATCCAATTTTCGTTTGGGCATTCTTTTTTGGCTTAATAGTAGCTTCGGTATGGTTTGTTGGCAAAAATATTACTAAGTGGAATTTTTCTGTTTATTTCAGCCTTATACTAGGTATTGTAATTGGTTTCTGGATTACTGTAATTTCCCCAACAGAAACAACAAATGATTTGTGGTTTATTTTCCTATGTGGTTCATTGGCAATTTGCGCCATGATTTTACCCGGGATATCAGGAAGTTTTATCCTTTTATTACTCGGAAAGTATGCCTATATGATGGGAGCGTTGGCGTCGTTTAATCTTGTTATAATTGGTACTTTTTTAGTTGGAGCAACAATAGGAATATTGCTATTTTCAAAACTTCTTTCTGTTTTACTCCATAAATTTCATAATTTCACAATAGCTTTACTTACAGGCTTTATGCTTGGTTCTTTGAATAAAGTTTGGCCTTGGAAAGTTGCCGTTCAAACATTTATTGATGAAAACGGATTAGTAAAGCCACTTATTGAGAAAAACGTACTCCCAGAAACCTACAAGTACAGTAATGGATTGGAGCCATATACTCTTTGGGCAATCCTATTTGCAATTTTAGGTGTCGTGGTGATTGTTCTGTTGGAACGCATTACTATTAAGAAAGATAATTCAGAAGATATTCTTAGAAAAAAGCTCGGTTTTTAGTTGGTACGAAAACAAGATTTATGTTAAAAATTCTTGTTTCTATTTTACTCTTTTTTATTAGTGAACGAATAGTTGCACAGGATACCCTGTGCAAATTTCCTAATTATACTTTCAAAGTTGGCGAGAATGTAACCTATAGGGCTTACTATAATTGGAAATTCATTTGGCTCAATGCTGGTGACGTTTTTTTTAGTGTAAAGGATACTGTTTACCAAAATAAGGAATCGTTTCATTTTGTTTCGAAGGGTTGGAGCTTAAAGGAGTATGATTGGTTTTATAAAGTTCGCGATAGTTTTGAATCGATTGTTACCAAAGATAATTTTAAGCCACTTTGGTTCTTAAGAGATACCGAGGAGGGTGGTTTTAAGACTTACAACCGATACGATTTTAATCATACGAATAATCAAGTTAATATTGTAAGTTATACCTCAAAAAGGTCATACAAAGAAGAATATAAAAATATTAAACCCTGCTCATTCGATGTTTTAAGTGCAATTTATTTCTGTAGGAACATTGATTTTAACCGTTATAAGATTGGCGATAAAATTCCATTGACTATGGTCATCGATAATGATGTATTCAATCTTTTCATCAGGTATTTGGGCAAGGAAAATATAAAATTGCATAAGGATACTAAAACATATAGCACCATCAAATTTTCGGTTATGCTGGTTGAGGGGACAATATTTAAGGGTGGTGAGGATATGACAATATGGGTTACTGATGATGGAAATAGAGTTCCAGTTATGGTTGAGGCAAAAATACTTATTGGCTCAGTTAAAGCGGTTATTACTGGAGCTGAGGGGTTGGTCAGCAAATCAATTCTCAATATTAAGTAAGTTTCTGTTTAAAAATGGTTTAGGCTAAAGTTTAAACGATAACCCGAATTCCAAATGGTCAGCAATTGTATAGTGAGTTTTTAGTGCTAAAACAATGGCTGTATGCTTTAGTATGGAATAGCTCAATCCTACGCGTTGATATATTATTGGGAAACGAGGGTTAGGCTGATAGAGGTATAGTCCTAAATCGCCAAAAAGGGCGAGTTTATCTAAATGCAATTTTATTCGCGCCGATGCTCCTATGCTAAAATCATCATTTGGGTAGCGGTAGTTCATTCCCTCTTTACGAAGATGAAATCGAACAGATTTGTCGTACATAATATCCAAACTTCCACCCAACTCTACAATTATACTTAGCGGTTTAATATAACCTATTTGAAATGATAGGGGATAGTATTTTGGCCCTCCTGCATCGCCAACTTCTTTAATTGCTCCAGTTCCAGTTAAGAGTATGTATGGTTGTTTTAGTATAATCGAAGTAGGTACCGATTTTAAAGGTTCTGTATCAACTAATTTGTAGGTAAATCCAACTCCAAACCCCATACAGTTTAATCCGTAATTGGGTTTCTTTACTGCACCGTTCGACATGTGTGTGGCAAGAGCAGAAAACTGTATATCGATATTCTTGCTAATGTGATACGTCAAATTTACTCTGAAATCTATTAAAATGTTTATCGGAGTTGATATTGCAATGTTTGTGGGGTAATGGTTTTCTCCATAAATTTTGGGTATATATACAATACCTCCGCCATATCTGAAGTTTAAATCCAATTTACTGGATTTAGTAAGTTTTAGAACCATAAAAGGGTATATGCCTAATCCGTTCCCGAGTACCTTGTTATTACCAAAGTTGTAATAGTTGACAGAAATTCCAACTTGGGGTAATTTATATGCCCAGTGCCAATTTTTATCTCCTTTTAGGTTGAATAAAGCATCAACCTCAATATTCTGAAATAAACCCTTTTTCAGAGGGATAAGCGTGTCATTATGTGGCCAGAAATTTAAAACGTTATACTGAAGGTTAAATGAAGATAGGGAAACGGTTTTGTCAACTTCATTTACTTGACAAAACGAAACCTTAATCAGGGTTAAGAAGAATAATGGTATGAGGTAAGCAGGCTTCAATATTTTCTTTTTCACCAAAAATATAAAAACCTGCCCATTTACAGGCAGGTTTTTACATCGAATCCAAAGGAAACTATCTGAATATTGATAGTTTCCCCATCTGTGTTTGCTCTTTTGTTTGAACCTTAATTAAATAAACCCCATTTGTTAACCTTGAAGAAATCTCTATTGGTTCAGCGTAAACTCCCGCTGAAAATTGAGTCCGTTTGCTATAAACCTTTTGCCCAAGTAGGTTAAATATTTCAATATTTACTGCCGAAGGCAATTTTAAATCAACTTCAATATTGAATGAACCATTGCTTGGATTTGGCCATATTGTAAGTTCTGATTTTTTTGAGGCTCCGCTCGTAATATCATCAATTCCTACGTAGATATCATCCCGATTGATTTTTTTTGAGGTGTATAGCCTATATTCTGCAGGAGCCATTGCAAAAGTTTTTGAGGTTGATGTGAGTTCAATGGAATCTTTGGTGTAATACTCGTACCACTTTCCTGTAGTTGGAAAATCGATAGTAAAGTCTGTGGCTACCACATCAAAATTACCTAGAATAACCACATCCATATCAACTCCATCAAGTTTTATCCACTTTTTAGCGCCAGATAGCGAATAGTCATAGTTGTTAGTAGAAAAGACTTCATAATCCTGTTTTAGTCGGTTTAAATGGGCAAATGCATTGAATACACCTCTTCTATCATCGGGCTCGTAGTAGTTCCATGGTATAGGTTTTCTTCCGGTTCTTCCATTGAAATCGATAGAAACATCGTAGCCAACCTCGCCAAACTGCCAAATCATTTTAGGTCCAGGTAAAGGGATAAAAAAGTTTGCTGCCAACTCAACTCTCTTTAATCCTACTGTCAAGTTTTTAACATCGTGTTCTGGGTTTGTTGAGTTACCGTAGGTAATGTTTTTATACATTAAACGTTCCTCATCATGACTTTCCATATAGCCTACTAAATTAGGATTTGACCAGCCCCTCTGTTTTGCAGTAACATTGGCAAAATTTGAGTTAGTTAACCACCCCATGGTTGCTTCATTGTAAGCAGAATTTATGTTTCCCCAAATAAGCATTCCGTAATCAGCAAGGGCTTTTTCCTCAGTATTATCGCAGAAATGTTCAAGTATAACGTAGGCATTCGGATTAACACTCCATATTTTATCGGCAAATCGTTTTAAATTGCTTATTCTGGGAGCATCGTATGCCGAACCTGCATTGGGAGTATTGGTAAACCCTTTGGTAAAATCGAAACGGAACCCATCCACTTTGTATTCTGTTAACCAGTATGTTAACACAGAGTCCATGAAAGTTCTTGTCTCTGTGCTTTGGTGGTTAAAATCGTAACCCCAGCAATAGGGTGGGTGAGGGCATGTTACATTATACCAAGGATTATTTGCAGTTGGAGTGCCTAATGATGTGCCGTCGGAATTGGAGTACATTTGTACAAGTGGCGATTGACCAAATGAATGGTTGAAAACCATATCAATAACTACAGCCATACCCAATCGGTGTGCTTCATCAATAAATGCTTTATAATCGTTTGGAGTACCATATGCCTTATCGGCCGCAAAGTAAAACGAAGGGTTATAACCCCAGCTATCATTGCCTTCAAACTCGTTTATTGGCATCAATTCAATGACATTGACTCCAAGTTTTTTAAGGTAGTTCAATGAGTCTAGTACAGTTTGAATATAGCTATCCGATACAAAATCGCGGATATGGAGTTCGTATATAATTAGTTTTTCCTTTGCTGGAGGGGTAAAATTAGCTGTTTGCCAAGTGTATGTGTCCGTAGTTGTTTTAAAAACAGAAGCAATTCCGTTGGTTTTTGATGTAGGATATTGTAGTAAGCTAGGATAAGTTGATGAAGGAATATATACATCATTAGGATCAAGGGTTTTGTTGCTATAAGGATCGGCTATACGAAGGTATCCATCAATTAGGAACTGATATGCATATTCCTGTGTTGAAGATAGGCCTGTGAGGGTTAGCCAAAAATACTTTCCATCGGGAGTTCTTTTCATGTAGTACTGTTCATCGGGTAACCAATCCGAGAAACTACCAATTAAATAAGCATAATTTTTAAGTGCGGGAGGATCTTTAAGTACAATTGTTACGGTTTGCTCATCAATAACATTTACACCTAACTTCATACCTAAAGGAAGATCTTCGGTAACAACTTCGTTACGCACTAGGACATAAACCGAATCTTTTTTTGTTTCAGTTCCATTGGTAGCAACTGCCTTGAACCAATGCTTGCCATAACTAGATGCATTATATGTATATGAAATACTAGTGGTTGATGTATTCTGCACCTCAACATCATCTACAAAAAGTTTTAGGTTTGTAGAGCTGTTGGCTTGTACAGTAACATCTATATTGCTGTTTAAATCATAAATAGGCTTAGTTTGGGTTGGATTAGTAATGCTTACGGATAATCCTTGTTCGTAAACATTGTAAAAAATATCTTCGGTTTGTTTAGTAGCATCGCTACTACGAAAAACAAAGCAAAGCTGTGTAATTTTTTTATCGGCAGGAACGCCATAATATTGTCTAATGCTTGGAGATATTGAAAGAGTATAGGTGTTTGTTCCTGTACGGGTTAACTTTGGCTGAGTAGTGTTTGTACCCCATGTTCCTTTTACATATTGCCATGTAGTTATACCCTCTACTTTAACCCCTGTGTGGGCATATACATCGCCTGTATAATTTAAAAGCGACTGATTTGATGCTTGAGTAATATCAAGCGTAATTAAAACCTGATCAGCATCGGTTGGCAGAACAGGGTTTGCAGTTATTTGTCCAAAAGTGTAGTTTGAAACTACAATTAAAATTAGCCCAAGAAAATTTTTCATTATAGGTTGTGTTAGAATTTTAAAAAAAGGCGCATTAAGCGCCTTTTTTTGTTAAGGATTACTATCTCTTTGGAGGAGCAGGTGTTTCAATAGATCCAGTATTGTCATCAAAATGATATGTTACAACTTGACCAGCAGTAAGAGCAACTGCAGTAGGATCGTTTCCACTGTCATTTCTGTATTCAATAGCGGTACCGTTTACAACGAACTCTGCATTCCACCATGATGGAATCCAAGCATGGTAAACATATGAACGAAGGTTACCCGCAGCAGCAACAACAGGAGAAACAATTGTTTTTGCGGTATTGTCAACGGTAAATTTAGCAGCAGGAAGTTGTGCTGTCCAGTCAGGGTTACTGAATGGATCACCCATACCGTAAACCTCAGGAGCAATTACTGATACTTTCTTAAGGTTATCACGAAGGTTAAGAACAATCATATACATTCCGCTGGTAGCAACAGACATATTTCCATCGTTATCTGCAGTTACAGTTACTCCGTTTGCATCAAACTCGTTAACTCCTGCAAATCCTAAGTTAGGCTCACCCCAACCTGCTGCAGCTAATTTAAATCCTGCTCCAGCCTCCAAATAGCAAATTTTCCAAAAAATACCTTCGGTTGGTGCTCCACCTGCGCATTTATGCATAATTGCATTGGCATCAGTTGCTGGTTCTGCCCATCCATAAGCACTAGCTGCACCGGAAATATACATTGCAGCAGGATAGGTAGGAGGAGTGTAGTCGCTAGTTTTTGTAACCTCAGCAGTTGTACCACCAGCCAAAGTCCACATAACTTTAACGGTATAGTATCCGTTTACGGTGTTTGAAATATTGTCACCACCAGGTACAAGGGCATTAACTGTGCCACCGAAGTTAGTGTTTACGCGAACTACTTCACCATCTAACACTATTTTCCAACCGTTTGAGTAACGGAATTTGAAGTCACCAACTGTAAGAATAACCTCAGTTGCTTTAAAGGTCATGGCAGTTTTGCTGAAAGTACCTTCAAGAGGTAGAGCAGTGCTACCTCCCCAGCCTGCAACTGTTGCACCACCAATAATACCCCACTCAACTCTGGCAACAGCAACTTTGTTTAATGTTTGGTCGTAAATAATATGGTATAAACCACTCTCTGGAACAGTGAATTTATCAGTTGTTTCAGCAAGAGAGCCACGAGCAAACCAACCTCTTGGTTCGTCGTTAATTTTATTAGCCTCTAACACTTCAGCAAAGTCAACTCCTGGGCCATAAACTTTAGGTTGCCCACCAGTTACAATACCGATGTTGAAACCACCCTGACCCGCTTCAACTGCAATGTAGAGTTCGTATAAACCTGCACGATCGGCTTGTCCTACTTCATTCTTGGTAACTTTCATTAAACCATTAATAGTGTATTCTGTTACACCAGTGCCTGCACCAAAAACATATACGCCATCTTCAACTAAAGGGGTACCACCACCATCATCGTCTTTTTCGCATGAAGCGAATGCAAAGATTGCTAATAAAAGCATCCATGCTAAATTTAATTTTGATCTTTTCATAGTGTTTAGTTTAAAATTTGAGAATTAAGTGTAATTTATTTAGCTAGATTTGGATTTGCTTCAATAGCCCATTTGGGGATTGGGAAAGTTCTTCGGCTTGCATCCGAAGCAGGTTTTTCCCACCATGCCTGGTTAAATTTGCCAAAACGAATAAGATCTTGACGACGATGGCCTTCCCAGAACATTTCTCTTCCTCTTTCCTCTAAAAGTTGATCTAAGGTTACATCTGTCCAATTACCAAGTTTTGCACGGTTTCTGATTTCATTTACATATGAGTCTCCATTTTTTCCTTGCCTAATCATTGCTTCAGCCTTCATAAGCAATACATCTGCATAACGGAAAATGGGGAAGTCATTACTTAGGTTTTCTTTTGCACCTTTTTTAACTTCAAATTTAACCACTCTAACTCCTGACATTCTAATTTGGGCTACCGTTGAATTATCTGCGGACATTTCTAGGTAAGGTATATTTGGAGTAAAAATTAAAAGAGCATTTTCCGCCGCAACATCCCTGATTGGTTGGCCTCCCGAGGTGTATTGTTGGCCAACTAGAAATCCATCCTTCCTTCTATCTCCATCTTCGTATGTATTGTAGTGAGCTTCTTGAACAGCAAATCCATTCCATGGACCAGCAAGCATATCAAAGGTTTGGTTGCTATTATAATGAAGAGTTCTCATATGAAGTCTAAAGCCTTGGTAATTATCTTCATCAAATGGAATAGTGAAAATGTTTTCGGAAGAGTTTTCATTATTTGTTACAAATGGAGCTAAAGCATCACTTTCCAAGCTATACTTTGCAGATACAATTACAGAATCACAGGCTATCTCTGCTTTTTCCCAATAAGAAGGATCTTCTGTTCCTGTATAAACCGCATGATTTAAATAAAGTTTAGCAAGAAGGGTGTATGCCATACCTTTAGTTACAGCAGTTTTTGGGGTTGTATTAGGGAGTAAGGGAATGTTATCCTCGATATCTTTAACAATATTTTCAAAAATTGTAGCTTTTGCAGTTTTCGTGGGTGCAGGATCAGCCCCTGTGAATGTAACTACATATGGTACATCTCCATAGTTATCGATAAGAAGGTAATAGTAATATGCTCTCATTATTTTGGCTTTGGCTATTGATATAGCAACTACCTCTTGATCAGCCGATGATTCCCATATTTCAATGAATTTATTACTTTCAATAATACCTCCATAGAAAAGTCCCCACATTCTATTTACTGTTTCAACATTGTTATCCCAAGTATGGTCGTGTAACACTTTCCATTTTCCCCCATCAAACCAATGTTCACCACGTACTGGACATACAACTCCATCGGCAGTTAATTCTTGTGCAAACCACCAATTTCCATTGTCATCAATCATATTTTGCATTGGTTTATAGATAGGTACCATACCTAGGACAGGCTCAGGAGTATACTCATCTTCAGGCAATCTATCATAAAGGACAAAATCAAGATCAGTACATGCTGATATTAATAATGTTAATGTTGAAATTATAAGTATTCTTTTCATAGTTTTCATTGTTTATAATGATACATTAACCCCAAAAGTGAAGGCGCGTGATTTTGGGTACACATTGTATTGATCTAAACCAAATGATAAGCCATCGTAGTTTATTTCAGGATCAATGCCAGAGTATTTAGTAATGGTTAGCAAGTTATTAGCAGCAAAATATACTCGGAGATTCTTAATGCCGGGTATTTTTTTGAAATTATAACCTAAAGAAAGATTATCAAGTCTGATAAAAGAGGCATCTTCTAGGTAATAACTACTCGCCTTAGGTTGATCGGTAAAACCTCTGGCCTTTTCCTCTAATGCTGACTGAAGAACATTTATATTAGGAAGCCACATAGGGTTACCGAAAATAAGTTTTGTAGTGTTAAAGACTTCATAGCCATAGATTGCTCGGATGTTGATGTTTAAATCAAAATTTTTGTATAGAGTAAAATAGTTTGACCAACCTATTTCAAAGTCCGGTTGTGCATTTCCTACAATGCGTACATCGGCCTTCAGTAAATCTCTGGTTACACCACCTTCTGGTGTATAGAAAAGGAATTTGCCATCAGCTGATAATCCTGCGTACTCAGGTAAATACCAAGAACCAATCTGTTCTCCAATTTTGATAATTTGGGTATAGTTTCTGTCACCAACCAAACCAGGTCCGGATAGATAGCCTTCTTGAATTGCAGACCAATATAAGCCTTGATCAGGGTCTTGAAGTTTTTTTGTAATTTGTTTATATGAAGAAAATACAACTGAAGTTTTCCATTCAAAGTTCTTTTTTTGAATAGGATAAACTTGTACA
Source organism: uncultured Rikenellaceae bacterium (assembly GCA_964617235.1). Taxonomy (GTDB): domain Bacteria; phylum Bacteroidota; class Bacteroidia; order Bacteroidales; family Tenuifilaceae; genus SB25. The sequence goes on from CAZTVY010000057.1 coordinate 10,540, forward strand.
AACAGTTCAATTCCATTTACGTCAATTCTACCAACATTTTTCCATACTCTTGGAGCTTTATTGGGGGGGACTGGAACAGAATATTGGCCAAGTAGATCTGTATTTTGTTTTGTAAAGTATTCAATTGATCCAGAAACTCTATCCTTAAACAATCCAAAATCTAATCCAAAGTTTATTTCAGTGTTAACTTCCCATTTTAAATTAGGGTTTGCTTCCCAAGCAAATTCCATACTTGAGACAATTTCTCCTGTTTCAGGGTTTATTCCAGTTCCTGCAGGTTTATACCAATATATTCCCATATAGTTAGTATGAGGTAATCTTCCTGTTTTTCCGTAACTTATTCTAAATTTTAAACTATTTAAATACTTGATATTCTGCATAAAATCTTCGTTAGTAATGCTCCACATTGCTTGAGCAGAAGGAAACCACCCCCATTTATTATTTGCTCCAAAGCGAGAAGAACCATCTCTTCTGATTGCAAGAGTTAAAAAGTATTTTGAATTATAGTTGTATTTAGCCCTTCCGAAAAAAGAAACTAGTCTATCGGATTCTTTGGAGGAATAAATATTGTCTTTTGTTACAGATTGAAACATGCCTAGATTGTTAGCACCTAGGTAATTGTTGAAAGGATTTGTTCCACTTGCTCCAAATTTATCCTCAAAGTTCTCTTGGAAAGAGTATCCTGCAATAGCATCAACACTATGCGAGGAGATCGTTTTTTCAAATCTTAGAGTAGTTTCAATAACTTTAGACGATTTGTTGTAATACCACCTACTTCCAGAGCCTGAGGTTGTTGACATTTTAGCTGTTGAAGGTTCAAAGTAATATCCTTCTCCATCATTTCTTGTATAAGTTGTATTAACACCTGCAAAAATACCTGGGATAAATTCTAAGTCAGCCTTAAAGTAACCATCAAATTGTTTCCCATCCCATGCATTATCTATATCATCAACTAACTTAACAGGGTTATAATAGCTGAAGTTTCTTTGAGTATCATACAAAACCCCATTAACCCTAACGGGATCGGTTGGGTTTCTCTGGTATGCTTGATATAGAATATCATTAGCACCCCATCCGTTATAACTAATATTATTGCTTTTTTCGAATGCACCCGATAGCCCCGCTTGTATTTTAAGTTT
>CAZTVY010000058.1:0-11571 GCA_964617235.1 uncultured Rikenellaceae bacterium
GGGAAAGGAGCACAAAGAAAAAGTCCTGAATTCAAAGTACTGATGGAGCTCTTTTCCCGATAAATCGGGAAAGGAGCACAAAGAAAAAGTCCTGAATTCAAAGTACTGATGGAGCTCTTTTATTATTGAATTTACTTTGTGTTCCTTTGTGAAACCCTTTGTTGCCTTTGTGGTAAAATATTCTACGATTAATTGCATTTTAACTCAAATTTGGAATTGAACCATTTAATCCCTAAATTTGATATCAAAATTACTAATATTTTTAGCATATAATGTATTTTTAGCAAATTAATTTATGAGCAAACAACTAGGGCTTAATATCAAATACTTACGCAAAGTTAGAAACCTAACCCAGGACCAACTAGCCGATAAAATTGGGGTTAACCGCGCAATGATTGGCTCGTACGAGGAAGGGCGTGCAGTTCCAAAACTCCCTGCGTTGCAAATCCTATCGCACTACTTCAACGTAAGCATCGATAGTCTTGTAAATATTGATTTAAGTACCGAGAGTAGCTCCGCAGGCGAGACTCAAAATATCGATTCCGTAGGCAAAAACCTTAGAATATTAACTACGCTGGTTGATAGAAACGACAAAGAACTTATTACGCTTGTTCCAGTTAAAGCATCGGCAGGCTACGCAAAGGGATACTCCGACCCCGATTACGTGGAAACCCTCCCAAAATTCAGCCTTCCGTTTACGGAATTAAGCAGGGAGCGAACATACAGGGCTTTTCAAATAAGCGGTAACAGCATGGAGCCAATCCCATCGGGCGCATACATAATTTGCGAGTACCTGCAAAACTGGAGCGATGTAAAAAGCGGCAAAACCTACATCGTGGTAACCAAGGACGACGGCGTTGTTTACAAGCGCCTTTACAACAACGATAACGATACACTCCTGCTTAAATCCGACAATCCAGAGTACAACCCATATACAATTCCACTAAACTCAATATCGGAGATTTGGAAGGCATTAGGGTATATCAGCTTTTCGTTGCCCGAACCCGACGAGATGCACCTTGGCAAGCTAGCCGCTATGGTTTACAAAATGCAAACCGAACTAGACGAGCTGAAAAAGAAATAACCATTGAAAAGTACCTTTTCAACAAAAAAGCTGATTTGAACCTTGCTACTTGCTTAAATAATCGAGGATGATTTGCACCTCGGCCTTAACACCATCCACCAAGGCCGATTCGTCGATATTAAAGCCCGGATTATGGTTTGCCACACCTAGGCCAACTCCCAAAATCAGGAAGCACTCTGGGGCAATATCGCTATAGTAAGCAAAATCTTCGCTGGCAGTCATCCTTGGAGCGTCAAACACACAATCGTTGCCTAGAACTTTAGCAACACTCTCCCGTGCAAACTTATTAAGAGCAATATCGTTCTGAATAGGCCTATAGCTTAAAACGTAATTGAGCTTGCAGGTGGCACCATTTGCCTTGGCAATATTATCCACAACGGTTTTTACACGTTCAGCAACAAGCTGGCGGGTTGGTTCGTTTATGGTTCGTACCGTACCGGTTATTTCAACCTTGTCGGGGATAACATTTGGGGCATCGCCCGCATTAAATTGTCCAACCGAAATAACAGCCATTTCGCCGGGAGTAACATTCCGCGAAACAATGGTTTGCAGCGTAGTTACAATCTCCGACCCAGTAACAATAGGGTCTATCCCCAGATGCGGCATAGAACCGTGTGTTCCTTTTCCCTGCACGGTGATATAGAAAAAGTCGGCAATTGTGGATGCCGCGCCATTGGGAAGAATCCCAACATACCCCGAAGGGTAATTCGAGAAAACGTGAACCCCAAAGAAAGCCTCAACATCCTTAAGCACTCCCGATTTTATAATTTCGCGAGCACCACCGGGGTCGACCTCCTCGGCGTGCTGAAAAATGAAGTACACAGTTCCGGCAAGTTCCTTTTGTAATTTCGATAGCGTTGCGGCTGCTCCAAGCAGAACCGACGTGTGGGCATCGTGACCACAAGCGTGGCTAACGCCCGTAACAATGGACGAAAAGGGCAAACCGGTCTCCTCCTGAACTGGCAGCGCATCCATATCGGCACGGAAGGCAACAGTTTTACCCTTTTTTGCACCATGCAAAATGCCCACTACGCTTGTTGATGTTGGGTGTAACACCTCAATGTTGCCAAAACCCTTTAGTATGCCAGCAACATACTCGGAGGTGTTAACCTCCTTAAACGACAACTCTGGATTCTGATGGATATACCTACGCCATTCTATTACCTTATCGGTAGGAATATGCTTTTCCCACGATGGAGATGATTTTACCTGAGCCATAATTACAGCGCTAATGAAACAAGTGAGAATTACTGTGAATAAATATTTTATGCATTTCATTGAACTACTCCTTTCAACATACAAATTTCGTTATCTAAATCACTAAATATAGACAATATATTGTTGCACCTAACCACAAAAAACTAAAAAAGTACTATTTGCTTTTGTTAAACTTTTATATAATTTTATAACACACAGGAGAAAGCTTTGATATACCATTTGTTATTTTAGTTCTCAGTAATAATCGTCTGTAAAAATTTAACTTTGGTGTATTGATAAATATGTTAGGCGCAAGTTGATGATTGCAATAAAGTTTCTTCCTGCAAAATTGAAAAGTTGTTGTATCTTTAAAGTCTGAAAAGTTGATAAATGTCTGATAATAATGAAATAGTACAAATTGAACCAAGAATTCTTGTTTGGGCAAGGACAAGGATTAATATGTCTATTTCAGAAGTTGCGCAGAAGTTAAAAAAAGACGAGGAAACTATTGAAGACTGGGAACACGGAAGGGATTTACCAACTTTTTCTCAACTTGAGAAACTTGCTTATAAGATATACAAAGTTCCTTTAGCTGTATTTTTTTTAGCGGAACCTCCAGAAGAACCACCAATTAATAATCAGTTTAGAACAATACCCACACAAGAAATTGCTCATTTACCTTCAGGTTTGATGCTAAAGGTAAGAGAAGGTCAATACTTTCAAGAAGTACTGAAAGAAATATTTAATGGTAAAAATCCATCATTAAACCCGATTTTTAACAGGTTCAAAGGTCTACAGAATACAAATGCTATATTTGTTGCCAAAGAAATAAGGAAAATACTTGGGATAAACAAAAAGATACAAAGCAACTTTAAAGATACAACAGAGGCTTTCAAGTATTACAGAGACAAACTTGAACAGAATGGAATTTTTGTATTTCAACAAACTTTAAAAGACTATTGCAGGGGTTATTCATTATATGACACTGAATTTCCAATAATTGTAATTAACAGTTCTGAAGAGTCAGATACTGGCAAAAACTTTACTATATTCCATGAATTAAGCCATCTTCTTTTAAATATGGGTGGTTTAACTAATGAATACTCCTATCACAGTCATAATCATGAAGAAATATTATGTAATAGTTTAGCATCTCATATTTTAATTGACAATGAGGAAATCACGAACAATTCAATGATAATTAGTAATAAATCGTATGAATGGTCAGAGGATTTGCTCAAAATGTTATCAAGAGACCATAAAGTTAGTAAAGAAGTTATTTTAAGGAAACTGTTAGATTTGAATCTTACAACTCAGAATTTCTATATTACAAAAAGAAAAGAATGGTTATCAACACCTTTTAGAAAAAAAAGCGGAGGTGGAAATTTTTACAGAAACAAATTATCTAAGCTAGGATACTATTACTCAACAATAGTTTTAAACAACTTATATAACGGAAGAATAAATACATACCAAGCATCGGAATACTTAACTCTCAAAATTAACCAAATCCCCAATATTGAAAGATTAGTTTTTAAATAATGAGTTTGACAACTGTTAAATACATAATTGACTCTGGTCCAATAATAGACTTTAAACACTATTATGAAGATGTGTTTGTGTCATTGTGGGATAGGTTTCAAGACTTAATCGAAAACGGTTCAATTATATCGTCAATAGAGGTATTTCGAGAATTACAGCAAAGAGATGATGATGCAGCAGCAATTGCTAGTAAATACAAACATATCTTTTTAAAACCTTTAGTTGAGGAACAAAAGTATGTGAGAGAAATTCTAACAAAACATAGTGAACTAATTAAGTTTAAGAATATTGCTGGTGGAGCTCCTGTTGCAGACCCCTTTATTATAGCACAAGCAATTGTTAATAATGCTACTTTAATTACCACAGAGAAATTTAAGCCAAATGCGCACAATGTACCCAATATTTGTAAGGAATATGGTGTAGATGTTTTAACCTTGAAAGACTTTTTCAATCGAGAAGACTGGAAATTTTAACAATCTGCGCCTAACACACGCTAAATTTCAGTTGGGCTGATATGCTGATATCAATGTTTTTAGTACCTGTTCGTGCGTATCTTCCAGACGCGTGCGCTCGTTCAGGACACACTAACTCTTACACGTACCCCATTAAGCGTTTTCTCCTAACTACGCTTATTTTATTAGCTGTTTACTCTCTCTCTAACTTTGTGTATTTTTCTGACTTTCATTAATTTTACTACCGGAAATAGCGCATTTTTTTTCAAGTTTCAACCTCAAGCAATCAACAAAAACGCTGCACACAACACTAGTTATACAATAAAAAAATGAAAATAGCCATAATAGGAACAGGAGGAGTTGGTGGATATTTTGGCGCCAAATTGGCCCAAGCTGGAAACGAGGTTACATTTCTTGCCCGAGGCGAGCACTTAAAGGCAATTCAAAAGAATGGGTTAACAGTTAAGAGCATTCTTGGCGATTTTAGGGTGGAGAACATCAAGGCAACCGATAAAATTTCCAATATCGAAAAACCCGATTTGGTAATTATCAGCGTAAAGGCTTGGCAGGTTAAGGGAATTGGAGAAGAACTAAAACCCATCCTGAAAAGCGATACAACCATTATTCCTCTCCAAAATGGAGTACTGGCAGCCGATGAGTTAATGGAGAATATCGAAAGAAAACATATACTGGGCGGTTTATGCCGAATAATCAGCAAAATTGAAGCACCGGGAGTAATTAACCATTTTGGGGTTACACCCACCATTGTTTTCGGCGAACTCGATAAATCGAAAACAGAAAGGCTTGCTAGGATTCAAAATGTATTTAATGCGGCGGGAATTGAATCGAGAATATCCGATGATATTGAAGCCGATATTTGGAAAAAATTCATCTCTATTTGTGTTAGCGGATTGCTGGCTGTTTCGAACACAACCTATGGCGAGCTTCGAGAGTTGAAAGAGACCCGCAACCTTATGGTTGAGTTGATTAACGAGGTTTACATTTTATCCAAGAAAATAGGCGTAAACATTGAGGAGGACTTTGTTGACAAAACCGTTTCATTTATCGACACCTACCCCTCCGATTCTACTTCATCGTTAACCAGGGATGTTTGGGAAAGGAAACCATCGGAGATTGAGTATCAGAACGGAACGGTTGTTCGCCTGGGCGAAAAATACGGCGTTGCAACACCAATAAATAGGTTTGTGTATAGCTGCATCCTACCAAGCGAACTTAAGGCACGAGGGCTGAAGCAGTAAATGGGTTTTGTTCAAATAACAAATCTTTTCACTAGAGTCCGATAAATTTGTGGTCTTCTATGAATTAAAAATTACACTACTCTGTAGCTTAATTTCTTAAATATAATAACTTATCTACAAATACTTAGGGTTTGCTGAAAAAGCAATACACACTTGATTACTAATGATTACGCAAGGTTTTTCCATTTACTGAATACAAAATTTTTCTAATAATCTTGCATTCTCCTTTGCATCTCTTACTTTTTCCATGATGAAAAAGTAAGCAAAAAATCTAGGCAAAACTATGCTTCCTCCCGCCCTGCCGCAAGCTAGAATTTCTGCAAAAGTTGGCAAGCCCCTTTTGCGAAATTCTAAAACTTCCAGCATTCAGGCTTTCTCCTGCTCGCAGTTTTGCCAGTCCCACCCGCTTGCCATTTACATTCTATATCATAACAGTCATAACGTTTTACAATTTACATCAAAACGATTGACTTTTTCTGCAAACCCTAATTAGCAGCGGAGCTGCGGCATATTTGTAGCGAATGCGAACACCAACAAAAGTAAACTCCAGCGGAGCGAAATCTCATAATTAAGCCTTTGGAATAAATTGCCTCAGAGTTTATAATCATTTATGTCGGACAATAATAATATCGTTTAAGAAAGTTATAGCCCTTTTCCAAAACATTGTAATATCTCTTTTGTTTGTTATGTTTATGGGTTCAATAGATGAGCCTCATACAACCTATTAATGAAGTATATCATAAATTACAAGAATGGAAAGGTTTAATTTTAAGAAACTTGAGTTAAAGCAAGAAGGGAATTGGCTACAGCGCACTATTCGGTCTAATCACTTTCAGAAAACCATTATCTACAGTTTAATTGGCGTTTTGGTTGGATATGCGTTGTTTTACTTTGGCCAGGATGCAGCAATTAAATCGCTCTGGAGCAAAGAGGCCACTCAAAATGTATTGGTGGGATTGGGTATTGGATTATTTATAACTAACAGTCCTTGTGCCCGAGGAAGGTGTTAACCTATCACTCTGAAAAATACGCTAAGTTTATTTCAACCTTGAAATTCAACCACTAAACAAACACTTTATGAAAGTAGAAGTATGGAGCGATGTGGCATGTCCGTTTTGCTATATTGGAAAGGTGCGATTAGAGAAGGCTTTATCGGAACTCGGTTTTGCAAACGAAATTCAGGTAATTTGGAAAAGCTTTATGCTCAATCCAAATCTAGTAACCGACGTGAATATGAGCATAACTGACTACTTAATTAACACAAAGGATTTACTCCCCGAGGAAGTGGAAGATATGAACCAGTATATAACCGAAATGGCATTAATATCGGGGCTTGAGTTGAATATCAAAAATATTGTTGTTGCCAATACACGCAAGGCTCACAACCTAATCCATTACGCAAAAAGCAAGGGCAAACAATCCGAAATGAAATCGAGGATTTTTAAAGCCTATTTTACTGAAAGTAGAAATGTTGATGATATAGACGAACTAGTGCTAATGGCCAAAGAGGTTGGGCTAGAGACCGAAAATCTGAACGAAATACTAAGCAACGAAGTCTTTAATAACGATATCGAAACCGAAATTTATGAATCGCGACAGATTGGTGTTCGCGGAGTTCCTCACTTCGTTATCGACAATAAATATGTGATTAATGGCGCTCAAGAGCAAAGTGTTTTCGCTCAAACCATCGAAAAAGCATACACCGGCTGGAAGCAAGCGAATGGAGACAAAACCAACATTTCTATCAATGGCTTACAGTGCGATATTGATGGAAAATGCAACGACTAAATTGTGAATGAACGAAAGCATTCGCTCAAAAAACACTCAACAAATCACAATATATTGTGATTTTTGCAAAAACAACCCGCAAAAGGATAAATAAATATCACAAAATCACTTTATACTGTGATTTTTCTTGCTATTTTCTGAAAATTCATCTATTTTTACGATTAAATCACAGCATAAGGTGATTTTATGGCATTAAATTTTAACTATATGCTAGTAGCAAATTTAGGTGAAACTATAAAACAAAGGCGAAAAGAGTTGGACATTACCCAACCTCATCTTGCTGAATTAGCCAAAGTTGGTTTAAACACCCTTTATATGATTGAAAAAGGCAAGGGGAATCCTTCCCTAGAAGTTATTAATAAGTTAGCCGAAGTATTAGGGATGGAACTTAAACTTGAGATAAAAAAGTAGCTAATTAAGAAAAATGCGGAAAGCAGAAATATATAGAAATAGGGTACTTGCAGGCGTATTAACTGAAGTTAATCGGAATAATTATGTATTCTGTTACGATGAAGCCTATTTTAACGATATAACTAAACCTGCCATTAGCCTAACACTTCCAAAAACTCAGAAAGAATACCAGAGCGATTATCTGTTCCCATTCTTCTACAGCCTGCTTAGCGAAGGGGTTAACAAAGCATTACAAAGCAAGCAACTAAAGATTGATGAGAACGACAGTTTTGGGCTTCTCTTGGCAACCGCTCAATTCGATACCATTGGAGCAATAGAGGTTAAACCAACTGAACTATGAATGTAAGAGATCTTAAATATTGTCCAAGTTCGCTAACAGAAGGGTATAGTACATATAGCCCTGCTTCGTTAAGGAGACTTTTTAGCGGCAAAAAGGTGAGCCATGTATTGCCTTACAATCCTCCGCAAAAAGACGAAGAGGTTGCCGAACTATTTATGGAAAATAGAAAACGTATCTCGATATCTGGGGTTCAGGAGAAGTTAAGTTTGGTTTTAGATAAGAACAAACTTAGGCTTACAAGAAAGGGTGAACAAGGGACGTATATACTAAAACCTATACCAAGCGATCTGATGAAAGTAGATCAGGTTCCGGCTAACGAGCACTTAACAATGCAAATAGCCAGGCAGGTATATGGGATAAATACTGCAGAAAATGCAATGATATTCTTCCAAAATGGACTACCAGCCTACATAACTAAAAGGTTTGATGTAAAAGCAGATGGCAATAAATGGGGGAAAGAAGACTTTGCATCCTTAGCAGGGAAAACAAAGGATAACGCGGGTGCTGATTTTAAGTATGCCTTTAGCTATGAAGAATTGGGTTTGTTGATACAGAAATTTGTTCCTGCTTGGAGAGTTGAAATAGAAAAGTACTTTTCACTAGTGCTATTTAACTTCTTATTCTCCAATGGTGATGCTCATCTAAAAAACTTCGCTTTGCTCGAATCAACACAAGGAGATTATTTTCTTAGTCCAGCATACGACCTACTTAACACACGCATACATGTAAACGATACAGATTTTGGATTGGATAAGGGATTATTTGCTGATGGATACAAAAGCGATGAATATGCAAAGTACGGTCATCCAAGCAAAGCGGATTTTTTAGAGTTCGGAAAAAGGATTGGTGTCGGAGAGCAAAGACTTGAAAAATTAATTACACCTTTTCTTGTGAAGCAGGATATGGTTGAAGTTCTTACCAAACGCTCATTTATGAATGATGCAAGTAAAAGAAGCTATATGTTGATGTACAACACAAAAAGGAATATGTTATTAAAAAAATAAATCTACTTAGAATGTTGAACTTAATTATAGCACTCCTCTTTTCTTTATTAAATACCTACGTTAACAAACTCGCAACTCCTCACCTCGGCTCAAACTCTTAGCTTTATTGATTGAAATAAGGGTTGTCGGGGTGGCGAGATTCGAACTCGCGGCCTCGTCGTCCCGAACGACGCGCGCTAACCGGGCTGCGCTACACCCCGAAATCCAACATAGATGCATCGGCATATCGCTTCCGCTGTAACAAAAATAGCAATTCGTTCAATTCCTTATTCCAAATTATTACCCAATTAATATTTTTTGTAAATTGAAGTTTGTTTATCAATAACTTACAATGAACGAGGCTATTTTACACTTTATCTGGAAGTACAAACCGTACGTTTTTAATGGTTTAAAAACCACTAATAATGAACCAATAGAGGTTATCGATGCAGGAGAGTATAACTCCAACGCAGGCCCCGATTTCTTTAATGCAAAAGTGAAGGTTGGCAATACCCTCTGGGCTGGAAACGTGGAAATGCACATTAACTCATCGGATTGGTTCAACCACAACCACCAAACCGATAAAAACTACGACAATGTGATTCTACACGTGGTTGTTAACAACGATAAGCAAACCGTTACTTCGTTGGGTAGCCCAATTCCTACCCTACAAATTAAATATCCTTCGGAAATTGAAGCCGAACTCATAGCCATTACCAACTCAGGCAATTGGATACCCTGTGCAAATAGAATTCAAAGCGTAAACCCATTTACCGTGAAGTCGTGGGTTGAAAAAATGATGGTGGAGCGGTTGGAACAAAAAACCGAACTGGTTAGCCAATCCGTAAAAGATTGTAACGGCAGCTGGGAGGAGGCATTTTATAGGTCTGTGGTTCGATGTTTTGGACTTAAGGTTAACGCACTGCCCGCAGAGATGCTCGCAAAAAACACCCCATTAAAGGTTCTTGCAAAGCAAAAGGATAATCTTTTTCAAGTGGAAGCAATTCTTTTTGGGCAGGCAGGTTTGCTTGATAATGCTGAAACCGAGGACGAATACCAACTATCCCTAAGAATCGAGTACAACTATCTACAGAAAAAATTCAACCTAACCCCCATCGATGGTAACCTATGGAAGTTTCTGCGAATGCGCCCTGCAGCATTTCCAACAATCAGAATTGCTCAACTGGCTATGCTAATCCATAAATCGTCGTCGCTCTTTTCCAAGTTAATAGAGGTTGAAAGTTACGCTGCGATGGTTTTATTGCTGACTGTAAACACTTCGGAATACTGGGAAACACACTATACCTTTGGGAATAAATCGGCAAAACAGAACAAACAACTCGGAAACCAAACAATCGAGACTATTGTGCTGAACTCGGTTATTCCGTTTATGTTCGCCTATGGCGAAAGCAGAGGTAAACCAGAACTAAAGGAAAAAGCATTGAGCATGCTCGAGAAATTGCCAGTAGAGAAAAATAGCACCATCGATGGTTTCAGAAAGATTGGCTTCGAAGCACAATCCGCCTTCGATTCACAAGCATTGCTATACCTGAAAACGAACTACTGTGATACTCGCAAATGTATATTTTGTAATATAGGCTCATCAATATTATTAAAAAGCAACATATCTTTATAGAATATTTGTCGACCCCAAATTTGAACCGAAACCTCGAAACCAATGAGAATACTTGTAACTGGAGCAAACGGACTTGTAGGTAAAAAACTAGTGAAGCAACTAGTTGCTAGCGGAAAACACGAGGTTTATGCCACCTCGCTTAAAAAAATGCAACTCGATGGTGCCCAAACATTCACCTCCAATCTTCAGAATGCCGATATAAATAATTTGGTGGAGCAGCTAAAGTTGGAAGCAATTGTTCATTGCGCTGCCCTCTCTAGCCCCGATGCCTGCGAGGTTGACCGTTTCATTTGCAAGAAAATGAATATTGAGGTTACTTCAAGGATAGCCTCTGCCTGCAGGGATTATAACGTTCATTTGGTTTTTCTATCGACCGATTTTATTTTCGACGGAATAAAAGGAAACTACACCGAGGACGATGCTATTAACCCAATCTCGTACTATGGCGAATCCAAAATGGAATCGGAGAATCTACTAAAAACCATGGGAATACCACACGCAATAGTTCGCACCTCGTTGGTTTACGGTTACGACGAAAAGCTATCGCGCCCAAACATACTAACCCGTGTAGTTCAGTACCTAGGCAAGCAGCAGAAATACAGAGTTCCAACCGACCAATTTAGAACTCCAACCCTGGCTGAGGATTTAGCCAAAGGAATTGAAGCAATTGTCGACAACAAAAAAGAGGGACTATACAATATTTCTGGTGGCGATATTATCTCCGTTGCCGATTTTGCCACTCAGGTGGCAAAGGCATTCAACCTCGATGAATCAATTTTACAGAGAGTTACAACCAAAGAATTATCAGAACCTGCACCACGTCCGCTAAATTCATCGTTAATAATTGAAAAAGCACGCAGGGAGTTGAACTACACCCCC
>CAZTVY010000059.1:0-11557 GCA_964617235.1 uncultured Rikenellaceae bacterium
AGTTCAGAGGTACGTCTCGAATGCGCCGCTTCGGTTGAAGGCGGTAGAGAATCAGTTACAATCCTTACGGATTTAACCTATCGCGTTGCGGGCAACGCGAGGGTGCTTGATGCGTAGCATCAAAATGAATTTTCACAATACAATAACGAATGTTGCTCATTGAATTTCAATCAACGAACAACTATCAACGAACAACTACTCTTATGTCACAAACATATCATTTCGATACCCTGCAGGTTCACGCAGGTCAATGGGTGGATGGCGAAACGCTGTCGAGGGCTGTACCCATCCACCAAACAACATCGTATTTATTTAAAGACTCGGAGCACGGTGCAAATCTATTTGCTCTTAAAGAGTTTGGTCATATTTACACTCGCCTTAGTAATCCAACCACCGATGTGTTAGAAAAGCGCTTGGCAGCATTGGAGGGAGGAAAGGCAGCCTTGGTTGTTTCATCGGGACACGCAGCGCAGTTTATTGCATTAAGCAATATACTTTGTGCTGGCGATAATTTTGTTTCATCGCCTTACTTATATGGCGGTAGCCATAATCAGTTTAAGGTGGCTTTTAAACGCTTAGGGATTGAGGCCCGTTTTGCAGTGGGCTTAAATCCTAGCGATTTTGAGCCATTTATCGATGAGAATACCAAGGCTATTTATTTGGAAACAATTGGCAATCCCAGTTTCTGTGTGCCAGATTTTGAAGCGTTTGCCCGATTGGCCAATCAGTACGCAATCCCATTAATTGTTGATAATACTTTTGCCGGTGCAGGGTATTTATGTAAACCAATTGAGCACGGTGCCAACATTGTGGTTGAATCAATTACCAAATGGGTTGGTGGGCACGGAACAAGTATGGGCGGTGCTATTATTGACGGTGGAAACTTTAATTGGGGCAATGGGAAGTTTCCTCAGTTCACAGAGCCATCGGAGGGCTATCACGGGTTAGTGTTTTGGGATTCATTTGGCGATAAAAGCCAATTCGGAAACATTGCTTTTGCAATAAGGGCGAGGGTTGAAGGTTTAAGGGATTTTGGCCCAGCAATCAGCCCGTTCAACTCATTTCTGCTTATACAAGGTTTAGAAACTTTATCGCTAAGAATGGAACGTCACTGTGGCAACGCATTGGCATTGGCCCGGTGGTTAGAGAAACATCCAAAGGTTGAGGGTGTTAGCTATCCAGGATTGGAGAGCAGCCCTTACTATCTTATTGCATCAAAGTATTTGCGCAATGGTTATGGTGGTGTGCTTTCGTTTACAATAAAGGGTGATGGAAATCAAACCACAAGGTTTGTGGATAGTCTAAAACTTGTTAGCCATTTAGCCAACGTGGGCGATGCCAAAACACTGATTATTCAACCGTCGGCAACAACCCATCAGCAATTATCGGCCGAGGAGCAGTTAGCCGCTGGTGTTAAGCCAAATCTTTTGAGGGTTTCGGTTGGAATTGAGTATATTGGCGATATAATTGCCGATTTTGAGCAAGCATTTAGTAGAGTTGATGGTTGATTGTTGTTTGTTGATGGTGAAGATAAGAATGACATTTCAGGAGAAGCAAGAGATTACCTACGGTGAAATCACACATAACACTCGGGTCTTCACTACGAACATGATGACAAATCTGAAATCTAGAATCTGATATCTAATGTCTATAATATGAAAATCACAGAAGGAAACCTAAGTATTAGTGAGTTGCTGTTGGAGTGTGGTGCAAATCTTAACGATATCAATGTACGCTACCATATTCTTGGTGATATATCAACTAATCCTGATAAGGTAATTTGGATTTGCCACGCTTTTACGGCTAACAGTAATCCTGCCGATTGGTGGCCCGAGATGGTGGGCGAAGGAAGGGTTTTCGACCCCGACAAAACCCCTATTGTATGCGCTAATATTTTAGGTTCCTGCTATGGAACAACCGGCGCAATGTCTATCCATCCAAGTACGGGAAAACCCTATCTGCGCGATTTTCCATTAATTACATTCCGAGATGTAGTTAGGGTAAACAATGCTGTGAAAAAGCATTTGTCGATAGATAGAATTTGGTTGATGATTGGCGGTTCCATTGGTGGTTTTCAGGCAATGGAGTGGGAATACTTATTCCCCGGAACAACAAAGCATCTTGCGTTAATTGCAACTACTGCAAAATCGTCACCTTGGGTTAAGGCTTTTAGTCAATCGCAGCGCTTGGCGCTACTTAGCGACGAGAGTTTTGTTCGTCAGGAGGTGGATGGTGGTAAAAACGGACTATCCGCTGCTCGTAGTATAGCACTGCTGAGCTACAGGGGACGTAGTAGTTACAATATAACCCAACAGGACGAGGATGACAATTTGTTGGAGAACTATCGTGCTTGCACTTATCAAACCTATCAGGGCGAAAAACTGGTGAAACGATTTGATGCCTATACATACTACTCCTTAACGTTAACGCTCGATAACCATAATATTGGACGCGGACGTGGTTCGTTGGAGAGTGCGCTGGGCTCAATTAAGGCAAATACTATGGTTGTAGGAATTGATTCAGATATTCTATTCCCAGTTGAGGAGCAGAAGTTTTTGGCCAGTTCAATTCCAAATGCAAAGTACTACGAGATTCACTCGCAATTCTGCCACGATGGCTTTTTGATTGAGTATGAGCAGTTAACCGAAATTATTCGGAAATATTTAAAGGAATTTAATGAAGAGATATAGTTGATGGACAATAGTCCATAGACCATTGACGAAGAACTATCGTCAGTAAACTGTGGAATATGGACTGTAGGCTATCACTATCAAAAACAAAAAAACAATGGAAACAATATCAATAAATAAATCGAAACAAAGTCAAGTTAAAGAGAATCAGTTGATTCAACGTCAGGTTATAGGTCTGTTCGGGTTTGGAACCGTAGGGCAGGGGCTTTACCACGTATTACAGGGTGTGCCAGCATCAAAGGCGTATATCAAGAAAATCTGCGTGAAGCAAGAGTTTAAGGAGCGACCAGTTGACAAGAAACTTATCACTTTCGACCCAAACGTAATTCTCGATGACCCAGAAATCAACCTTGTGGTTGAGTTAATTGATAACGCTGATGATGCATACAAATTTGTGAAAGCATCGTTGCTTTTGGGTAAGAGCGTTGTGTCGGGGAATAAAACAATGCTTTCGCATCATTTAGATGAGTTAATTCGTATTCAGCGCGAAACTGGTAGCGCTTTGCTCTACGATGCATCGGCTTGTGGCAGCATACCTGTTATCCGTAACCTTGAGGAGTACTACGATAACGATTTGCTGACTTCAATTCGGGGTATTCTGAATGGCTCATCAAACTTTATTCTATCGCGAATTTTTAATCACGGCGAGAGTTATAATATTGCGCTTAAAAAAGCGCAGGATTTGGGTTTTGCCGAGAGTAATCCGGCCTTCGATGTAATGGGCTTTGATGCGCTTTATAAGTTGATAATCCTTACTGTTCATGGCTTTGGAACCTACATTCATCCTGACGATGCATTTTGTTACGGAATCCATAACCTATCAAAGTACGATATTCGCTATGCTCAGGAGCAAGGTAAGAAGATTAAACTTGTTGCAACACAACGAAAACTCGACAACGACAACTTTACCATATTTGTTTTGCCCACCCTTGTTGATTCCGACGATTACATTTACAATGTTGAGGACGAGTTCAACGGAGTTGTAATTGAGGGCGCCTATTACGATAAGCAGTTTATGTTTGGTAAGGGTGCTGGTGGATTCCCAACGGGTTCTGCTGTCTTAAGCGATATTTCGGCGCGTTTCCACAATTACCGTTACGAGTATAAAAAGTTAAACTTCTTTACTCCGCCAGCATACACAACTGATGTTACGCTGGAACTGTTTATCCGTTACCACGATATGGTAGACCTTTCAATCTTCGATATTTATGAATTGATTGAGCGTTACAATGGGCCTGAGCATCGTTGGGTAATTGCAAAGGTTAAGCTCTCAACGCTGATAAAAGTGAAGGATTTAATTCCAAAGTTGAATCTTTTTATCGCTTTTACTGGAAATTCGGATTTCAAAAGTGGTAACTTGTAGGAAGGGGATTTGAACGAAGTAGCAAAGGTGATTTGTACGTTAATCGTGAGACGTGATTGGTTAAACGTTAATCGATTTTGACTTTTGTTACCCGGTTCTTCGTTTAACGATTCACTAATAACGATTCACGAGAAATGAAAAACATACTAACAGACCAACTAAACCAACGAATCCTCGTTCTGGATGGTGCAATGGGAACAATGATTCAGCGATTTAAACTACAGGAGGACGATTTCCGTGGTTCGCTATTCGCAAATCATCCACAGAACCTTAAGGGCGATAACGATTTGTTGGTTCTTACCCGGCCCGATGTAATTGAGTCAATTCATCGCGATTACTTGGCTGCAGGTGCCGATATTATTGAGACCAACACCTTCAACGCAACCACTATTTCGCAGGCCGATTACGGAATGCAGGATTGGGTTGAGAAAATCAACATTGAAGGGGCGCGTATTGCCCGCAAAGTTGCCGATGAGTTTACTGCTCTGAATCCTAGTAAGCCACGTTTTGTGGCGGGTTCAATAGGGCCAACCAATCGCACCGCATCAATGTCGCCCGATGTGAATAGGCCAGGCTATCGTTCTGTCACATTCTTCGATTTAGTTTTGGCTTACAGCCAGCAGGTTAGGGCATTAATTGAGGGTGGCGTTGATATTCTTTTGGTTGAAACCATTTTCGATACGCTCAATGCCAAGGCTGCCCTTTTCGCAATATCCAATGTTTTGGATGAGTTGCAGCGGGATGTTCCCGTAATGGTTTCGGCAACTGTGGCCGATGTCAGTGGTCGTTTGCTAGCTGGTCAAACCTTGGAGGCTTTTCTGACCTCGGTATCGCATTACCCTTTACTTAGCGTTGGTTTGAACTGTGCTTTTGGTGCTGAGCAGTTGTTGCCATATATCGAGGAACTATCGGCCAAGTCAAAGTTTAGAATAAGCGTTCACCCAAATGCTGGCTTGCCAAATCAACTTGGACAGTACGACCAATCGGCGGAGCAAATGTCAGTTGTTGTTGAGCGAATACTGAAGTCGAACTTGGTTAATATTGTTGGTGGTTGCTGTGGTACAACTCCCTTGCATATTGAGAAGATTGCGGGTTTGGTTGATAGCTACTCACCCCGACAAGTTCCTGCAATCCAAAAGTATACCCGATTATCAGGTTTGGAATTGCTGGAGATACGACCCGATACCAACTTTTTGAACATTGGCGAGCGTACCAATGTGGCTGGCTCTAAAAAGTTTGCAAAACTAATTGCCGATGGTAAGTATGCTGAGGCCATATCAGTTGCACGCGAGCAGGTTGATGGCGGTGCGCAGGCCATTGATATTTGTATGGACGATGCCCTTATTAATGCACCTCAGGCAATGACTGAGTTTTTGAATATGGTTGCATCGGAACCCGATATTGCTAAAGTTCCAGTGATGATTGATTCGTCGAGGTTTGAGGCAATAGAGGTCGGTTTGCAGTGCACGCAGGGCAAAAGCATTGTTAACTCAATTAGCTTGAAGGAGGGCGATGCGGAATTCATTCGTCGTGCTAAACTAATAAGGCAGTATGGAGCAGCAGTTGTGGTAATGCTTTTCGACGAAAATGGGCAGGCCACAACCACCGAGCATCGTATTGCTGTGGCAGAGCGTTCCTATACGCTTCTTACGCAGGTTGCGGGGTATGAGCCCGAGGATATCATTTTCGACCCCAATATTCTTGCAATTGGAACAGGAATGGTTGAACACGCATCGCAAGCGGTTAGTTTTATTGAAACTTGCAAGTGGATTAAGCAAAATCTTCCCGGAGCAAAGGTTAGTGGCGGCGTTAGCAATTTATCGTTCTCGTTTAGGGGGAATAATGCCATTCGCGAGGCCATACACTCAGTTTTTTTGTATCATGCCATAAATGCGGGAATAGATATGGGCATTGTGAATCCATCGCTTTTGCAGGTTTACTCGGAAATTGAGTCTGATTTGTTGCGGTTGACTGAGGATTTAGTTTTAAATCGTAGACGCGATGCAACTGAGCGTTTGCTTGCATTTGCTCAAAATATCTCCCAGGAAAAAGTTGAGGAACATAAAATTCAGGAGTGGCGTAACGAGCCGGTGGCTAAACGTTTACAGCACTCACTTGTAAAGGGAATTACCGATTTTATAGTTGACGATACCAACGAAGCATATCGTAATTTGGGCTCTGCAATTAGCGTGATTGAAGGCCCTTTGATGGAAGGAATGGCCGAAGTTGGCAATCTATTTGGCTCAGGAAAAATGTTTCTTCCTCAGGTTGTGAAAAGCGCAAGGGTAATGAAGGCTGCCGTGGCAGTTCTTGAACCTTACCTGAATGGCACTGCTGAACTTGAGCAAAACCAAGCGCAGAAAGGCACAATTGTGCTTGCCACTGTCAAGGGCGATGTTCACGATATCGGAAAAAATATTGTGGGTGTTGTTTTGGCCTGTAACGGTTACCGAATTGTCGATTTGGGAGTAATGGTTCCAGTGGAGCGAATTATTGAGGAGATTGTGAAGAATAAAGCCAATATTTTGGGACTGAGTGGACTTATAACTCCTTCACTCGATGAAATGTCCCACGTGGTTAGGGAGTTGGAACGCAATAATATCAAAATTCCGGTTCTTATTGGTGGTGCAACCACATCGGAGTTGCATACTGCGCTGCGGATTGATACTGGCTATTCTGGGGCTGTGGTTCACGTAAAGGATGCATCGCAGGCCAGTGGTGTTGTGACCAATCTTTTGAGTGACGAAAAGCGTTTCGCATACATTAATCAGGTGAAAGATAATTACGCTAAGTTGCGAGAAACCTATAGCGCTAGAAATATATCTTTGATTTCGGTGGATGATGCTCGTCGCAATTCATTGAAATTGAATTGGAATGCCTATAATCCACCTGTTCCTAGGCAAACCGGGATTATCAGGTTCGATGATTACTCTTTGAAGGAGATAAGAGAGTATATCGATTGGACTTTCTATTTCTTTTCGTGGGATATCAATGGTAAATACCCCGAGATATTCAACGACCCGTTAAAAGGAGCGGAGGCAAAGCGTTTGTTCGATGAGGCAAATGCTTTACTCGATGAGATTGTTGAGGGGAAATTGCTAAAGGCCTCTGGTGTTATTGGCATTTTCCCTGCTGCAGCGAATATCGATGATATTTTTATCTATTCAGATGAATCGAGAAAGGAGATAAAGTCCAAATTTTTCCAACTGCGTAATCAGGAGAAGAAGGACGATGGCGTGTCAAACCTCTGTTTGTCCGATTTTATTGCACCTATTGGCGCAAATGACGATTGGGTTGGATGCTTTGCAGTTACAGTTGGGCACAGAGCCGATGAGTTGGCCGAAAAATACCGTTCCGCCGGCGACGATTTTAAGGCCATAATGGTAAAAATTATTGCCGATAGGCTTGCTGAGGCCTTTGCAGAATTATTGCACCAAAAGATTCGTAGTGAGATATGGGCTTACAGCCCTGCCGAGGATTTAACCTTACAGCAGATTCTGTCGGAGCGTTACAGTGGCATTCGTCCCGCACCGGGTTATCCTGCTTGCCCCGACCATCGTGGCAAACAGTTTATTTTCGATTTGCTCAATGTAACGCAAAACACAGGAATGACCTTAACCGAGAACCTCGCAATGAGTCCGGGAGCTTCAGTTGCGGGTTACTATTTCTCTCATCCCGAATCCAAGTACTTTACGGTGGGGAAGGTGTCGCAGGAGCAGGTTCGCGATTATGCTCATCGTCTAGAGCTGAGCGTTGAGGAGGTTGAGAAGTTTATTCCAACGTATTTGGCCTATAGGTAAAGCAGTTTCGACATTCCTGCGTAAGCAGGAATCTATTTTGCTTTTTTTGATTAACGATTAATCTTACACGAAATGAAAGTAATTAACATTCTAAAAAAGTCGAAATCAACCTTGTTCTCCTTTGAGTTGCTTCCTCCGCTTAAGGGACATAACATTCAAACTATTTTCGATAGCATCGATAAGTTGGTTGAGTTCAATCCAGCATACATAAATATTACATACCACAAGGAAGAGGTCGTTTATCGACCGGACCCTTTTGGGGGTGTTGAGCCAGTAAAAGTGCGCCGTAGACCAGGAACAGTTGGGCTTTCAGCAGCAATTCAGCAGCGTTACAAAATTGATGTTGTTCCACACCTTATTTGTGGAGGTTTTGACACCCACGAAACCGAGGATGCCCTTATCGATTTGGACTTCCTTGGGATACAGAATGTGCTAGTTGTCCGTGGCGACGCCGATAAGATAACCGGAAAATTCGAACCCAAGAGGGGAGGGCATAGGTATGCTGTGGATTTGGTGCGTCAGGTGGAGAAGTTGAATAAGGGCATCTACCTTGAGAACCTTATGGAAACTCCTAAGCAAACAGAGTTCTGCGTTGGAGTTGCAGGTTATCCAGAGAAGCATCCTGAGTCACCTAATTTTGAATCGGACATTAAGCATTTAAAGGCAAAGGTCGATGCCGGTGCAAGTTATATTGTAACTCAACTTTTTTTTGATAATTCAAAGTATTTCAAATTTGTAGAGAGTTGTAGGAATGCTGGTATCAAGGTGCCGATAATTCCGGGAATTAAGCCGATATCAATAAAGGAACACATTAGTTTATTGCCTAAGGTGTTTGGCGTTCAAATTCCTCAGGAATTGGTGAGCGCTGTAGAAAAGTGTGAAACAAACCGTGAGGTGTACGAATTGGGCATAGAGTGGGCAATTAATCAGGCAAAGGAACTTAAGAGTGCCAATGTGCCTGCAATACATTTTTACACTATGGGCAAATCCGACAATATTGCTAGGATTGCAAGTGCGGTGTTTTAACATATTCGTTATAAAACTTGCTTTTAATTTGAATATGCCTTAACTTCATCATGCGAGATTTATCTCAATTTTTTGAATACTAGGTATATGGATAATAATTCGACATTCGATAATAAGGATAACTTCAAAAAAGCTAATCAGAATTTAGAGCAAAAATATCGGTTGCTTTTTGAGAAATCGCCTGTTGGAATCTTTCAGTATGATAATAATGCGTTAATAATTGATTGTAACGATAGATTTGTTGAGATTTTAAAGTCCCAAAGAGAAAAGATTGTGGGGCTTGATATGCATAATTTGAAAGATAAGTCTGTTTTAAATGCTTGTTTAGATGCCATTTCGGGAGTTCAGGGCTTTTACGAAGGAATTTACCATGTCACCACTAGTGATGCAGTGATTTACGTTAGTTTAAAAACTGTTCCATTTACTATGGATGGAACAGATGATGTGCTTGGAGGAATTGGAATTGTTGAGGATATTACCGAACGAGTGAAAGCGGATGAAGTTCTTAAGAAAAAAGAACAGGATTTCCGTATACTATCATCACTTACCACCGATGCCGCTTCTGTATTGAGTTTCAACCCCGATGGGACTTTCAATAGGCAGTGGCTTAGTGATAGTTTGTTGCATACTGTTGGCTATTCACCCGATGAGATTGATTCTTTTGAGAAGTGGGCAAAAATTGTTCATTCTGACGATATCCTTCCTTACAAGGAGGCTGTAGGAAAGATTATGCAAGGTCAAAAGGTATCGTTGGATTTTAGAATTATTGACAAAAAAAGGAGGATTTTTTGGGTTAACAATACTGTTTTCCCCGAGTACGATGAGTCGGGAAAGCCTGTTAGGTTGATTAGTGCATTAAAGGATATAACTGCAGAGAAGGAGGCTGAAATTGCCCTCGATTATCAGCGAAATCTACTAGATACAATAATAAATATAGCCCCAGTTGGTATTTGGTTATCCAAGCCCGATGGTTCGTACCCAATTATCAACAAAAACTTTTCTGAATTAATAGGCTATGGCACATCAATGTTTTCAATGACTCCTGCGGAGATAGAACATTGCCGAAAAAGTGATGATATAGCTCTTAAGTCTGATGAACCTATAGAAGTTGAGGAGGACATAACTTTTACTGATGGAAATAAACATACCATAAAAGTATTTAAACGTAGAGTTTTTGATGTAAACGGTTCTGTTCTTGGAGTGCTTGGCATTTCCACCGATATTACAGAGCGCAAGCGTTACGAGAAAGCTCTTGTGGAAGCATTAGAGAAGGCTGAGGAATCCGATAGGTTAAAATCGGCATTCCTAGCCAATATGAGCCACGAAATTCGAACCCCGCTCAATGGTATTATTGGATTTTCTAAGTATTTGAGGAATTTCCCTGATACTAATCGAGAAGAAACTTTGAAGTTTCTTAATATTATCTGTAACAGTGCCGACCATTTGCTTAATCTTATCAACGATATTATTGATATTTCTAAGATTGAGGTGGGACAGTTAAAAATTGCGCCAGAGTCAATTAACCTCAATGCCCTGCTAAACGAGATTTATACATTCTACTATTCTGCAAATCCCGATTTGTCGAAACGTGGCGTTAGTTTTAGGATTACTACATCGCTCTCCGATGTAGAGTCCAGCATTGTGGCCGACAAAGTTCGCTTACGTCAAATCCTAAATAATTTGATTGGTAACGCCTTGAAATTTACAAAGGAGGGTAGTGTTGAGTTTGGCTACGAACTAACCACCGACAAGAATTATGTTAGGTTTTTTGTTAAGGACACAGGAATTGGAATTCCTAAGGATAAGGTTGAGTTGATATTCCAGCGTTTCCGCCAGGCCGATATAGATATAACCAAAAAGTTTGGAGGAACAGGACTTGGGTTGGCAATATCAAAATCGTTGGTGGACTTAATGGGTGGTAATATTTGGGTTGATTCTCAACCTGAAATTGGGTCTACTTTCTACTTCACCTTACCATTCATAAAAACGGCCATACCTGTTGCCAAATCCGATACCCAATTCGAATTCAATGAGGTAATGGATAAACTGAAAGGAAAACGGATTTTGATTGCCGAGGATGATGCCAATAGTTTATTCTACCTGAAAACTGTGTTGCAGAACGCTGGCATAGTTTGCTTTGAGGCGCTAAATGGTCGCGATGCAGTTAACCTATTCCTTAAAAATCCAGATGTCGACTTAATCCTTATGGATTTGAAAATGCCCGAACTTAGTGGTTTTGAGGCCATAAAAGAAATTCGTAGGGTAAGTCCAAAAGTCCCAATAATAGTTCAAACCGCACACGTATTCAACGACGAGAAAGTTTTATGTAGCGCAATGGGGTGCGATAACTTTATATCGAAACCAGTAGATGTAAATGTTTTATTTAGCGCCTTAATTCAATTGATTGGGGAAAAGTAATTAAAGTGTTTTCTCAAAAATTATTTTAATAAACTCTTCCTTTGGGGGAGGGGCAATGCCTTTATTTTCAAAACCATTCTCCTCGAGTAAGCAAACAATCGATTTGTCGTCAACAGGAATATAACCCGTGATGACTTTATATTTGTTGTTCTTCGCAATGTCTAACGCAAAAGCTAATAGTTGATGTGCTAAACCCTTCTTTTGAAATGCAGGGTAAATGGCTAATCTACTTAATGTTAGGGTTTGTTTGCTTGTCCCTT
>CAZTVY010000060.1:0-8263 GCA_964617235.1 uncultured Rikenellaceae bacterium
AAAGATTATTCTCCACATCGCTTAAATTCAAACTAATTGATTTCCTGTGATGTTCGGCCTTCCATATTTTCAGTTGAATTGGCGAAGCCATGATATTCTCATCGTTTACCCTAACGTACGCCTTGTATGCTCCAGATTTGTCGGGCGCTTTATGCGGCTTCTTTTTCGATGGCTTTACCTTGACCTCAAGAACTGTTTTACCGTTGATATCCCACCGAACCACCTCAAAAGGAACTTCGGGCTTGCAGTACATCTGCGATGCAGCCTCAACCATATAGTACTCCTCGTCGGAGTTTACCCCAGCAATGTTACCATTATCCTTAACTCCAACAAGCAGTGTTCCGCCCAAGGTGTTGGCAAAGGCCACCAAGGAGCGAGCAATCTTCTTGGAATCGGTTATGGAATGCTTAAAATCGAGCGTTTGGTGCTCGCCCTGACTAATCAGGTTTACTATATGGCGACTCACAGGTTTATATAAATTTAGTCAATCAGCAACATTCTGTAAGATTGAATCTTACAGAATGTAATCTAAAAAAATATCATCTACTTATTTGGATTCTCCACCTTGCCCATAAACAGAATGGTGTTGCTACCGTTATGTTTTAGAATGTAGATAAATGGGCGATTAACGATAAATTCAGTTTTACGGACAAAGGATTTCATTGCTATAACAACAGCGGTGGCTGCAGCAGCAGTGGTTCCTTCCTCCGATACCTCGATGAATGCTTTATGGAACGCATCGGATATTTTTAAATCGTTTTTACCAGAAATACCCGATAAATCAGCAGCATCGGAGAAAGCAATTGGCATCCCCATTTCGCTAAGTGTTTTCTTTAGCGATAGGCCTGTTTCAATTTTGAACTTGGGAAGAAGAACTGCCACTTTCTCTCTCTCTAATCCAGCCAAAGTTTGGTTGTAAAAGTCGATATTTAGGCTCTTTTCAAATTCCGACATCTTAACACTTTCGTTGGGTAGAATAACCAACATTGAAATTTTTCCTCCTTTATAGTTTAGCTGAATGGCATCGTAATTTTCGCTTGTAAAGTAACCCATAGAATCCTCCACAAACATTGTAGCACAGTTAATAGATTCGCCAGAGGAAAGGGTAAACTCACGCTGTGCTGTTCTCTTGGGGTCGAACTCCTTTTCCCATTTTCCTTTAAAGTAGATAGCGTTGGTCAGCACCAAACGGGTTAAATCGGTTATGCTACCCTCGGGCAACAAATCCTTGATATAGTCCTTTGTGTCAGCTTCAATGGCCTTATTAATCTTTACCCTCGATGGTTCAGGCTGAGCAATAAAACTTGTAAAGGCAACCTTTGCGTTATAGGATTTCTGCAACGATTTTTTGTACTGCCGGTTAACCTTAAAGGTTTCCTCCATCCAAACACGGTTAGTTATACAAATATCAACATTGCTTCCAGCATCTTTTTGGATTTTATTCTGAAGTTTCCCCATCGCAGTGTGAAACGATGGCTCATTCACAGGAAAATAAAACACCTGCGACATTTGCTTATAGGTCTCAGCCTTTGAACCAAGTGCTACCATTCCAAATGCGGGTGTAAGGCTAAATGGTGCAAAAACAACATTTTCGCTCTTATCCTTGGAAACATATTTGTAAAAATCAAATGCAAATTTCGATACCGATTCCGTTGGTTTTTGTGCCTTGCAAGCAACTGTAACTAACAGAAAAACTGAAAGGAAGGTTATTTTCTTCATAGCCGTAATTTTTTACTAAGATACAATAAAGACGTGAAAAGTTATACGTTAAAAGTTAAACGATAGGAAGTATAGATTTAGTAATATTTAAGAACTATTTTTTTTCGATTAGCGCTTTTGTAGATAGAAGTCCACAAGCCGCTTGTATATCCTGCCCGCGCGATGCGCGAATGGTTGTAAAAATTCCTTTTGAAGTTAAAGCATCCCTAAATTCAAGCATTTTGGCATCGGACGTTCCTCGTAAAGGTGAATCGGGGATTGTATGGAAACGAATAAGGTTTACCCTACACTCTAGACCATTTAAGAGTTTTGTCATCTCCTTAATGTGCTTTGGGGTATCGTTTATGCCATCAAACATTATGTACTCAAAGGAAACTCTGCGCTGACCGCCTTTAAAGGTTTTACGAATTTCGGCCACAACATCGGCAATTGGGTAAACATTCTGAATTGGCATTAGCATCTTACGCTCCTCATCGAACGGAGTATGTAAGCTTATTGCCAAGTGGCAATTGCTTTGCTCCATAAACTTTCTAAGTGCTGGAATAAGCCCAATTGATGAAACTGTTACACGTTTGGGGCTCCAGCCCATCCCCCACTCCGATGTAAGAATCTCCGTACTTTTAAGCACATTATCCAAATTATCGAATGGTTCGCCCATTCCCATATACACAATATTGGTCACATTCCTAAACTCTGGAATGCTGCGTAGCTGGTTTATTATTTCGCCTGATGTTAGTTGACCCTGAAAGCCCTGTTTCCCTGTCATACAGAACAAACAGCCCATTTTACAGCCCGCTTGGGACGATACGCAAAGCGTTGCCCTGTCGGTTTCGGGGATATATGCCGCCTCAACAAATTTGTTTATACCTGTTGGAAATAGATATTTCTTTGTTCCATCTGTCGATTCCGATACCTGTTCTGGAGCAATCAGCCCAATGGTGTACTTCTCCGAGAGTTGCTCGCGTACCTTCTTCGACAAGTTTGTCATTTGGTCGATAGAATCCACATCCTTATGGTAGAGCCAATCCGTAATTTGTGCTGCTGTATATTTGGGTAAGCCTTCGGCAAAAACAATTTCCGTTAATTCGCTTAGCGTTTTTCCGTAAAGAGGGATTAATGACATATTTCTCAGATATCAGATGTTAGACATTAGACTCAAGACCAATGTCTATGTTATTAATTAAAAGTAGATTTCAGAATTTATATTTGTAACCGAAACACCCCTTGATATAAGTATATCGCGAGTTTCAACAACCATTTCGGCACTGCCACAAAGGTAGTAATTTTTATTGGGGTCAAGGTTATCCCATTCCTTTAAGAACTTGGTAACCCTCCCAACATACAAACATCCCGGCATACATCGCGAGCAACACTGAATGTAACGTTCTCCCAATGTTGACTGTAAATAATCGGAAAAGTAAAAGAAATCAGGGTACGGAGCACCGTGAATAACCGTGGCATGATTAACCTTGTTGGACTGCAACATCGACATAAATGGAGCAATGCCTGTGCCTGCAGCCACAAATACCGCATTATCCTTTACCTTAGTAAACGTTCCAAATGGCTTGGAAACCAATATGGTATCGCCCGCCTTAAGTAACGAAAGCATTGGGGTTAAAGAGCCCTCTTCCCTCTCGCTGTATAGAATTGTTATTAAGTCGTCAGTTTCGGCTGATGCTATGCTGTAAAGTCGGGGCTCAATTTCGGTATTAACCCCAAGTGCAACAACCTGACCTGCAGTAAAGGAGTTGTTTCTGTGAAATTTTATAATATGTGAACCTGGGGCAATTTTAACATTAGAAATTACCCGTTGCTTGGTGTATTCAATATCGGACCAGTTCTTCATTTTAATTTTATTGAACCAACACCAATTTCGGGCAATTTGTTCAGAAATACAAGAGTAAAAACAATTTCCTTACTGAGTTGCTCCAAATCGATAGAAATACCCAATGTTTATTGCCTGAGTAACAGATTTTGACTGTTGGGGCATATCGGCGTAGGTGTGGTCGTACAAATCGGCAAAGCCATAGCTAACGCGGAACTCTGCTTGTATGGTGCCCCACTTAAAATCATGACTCAATCCACCGCCACCCATTAATCCGTAATCGAATCGTTTGTCGCGTAAAACGTTAAATTTAACCGATTCCATTTTATACGAACCGCTGCTATTATCACCCTCTTCGGCAGATAAGAGATATGCTATGTAAGGGCCTGCATTAACATGAACATAGGCAAATTTAAGGTTAAGCCTAAACTGAAGAAATATAGGTAACTCAATATACTTATTTACGCGCTTAAATATAACCGAGTTGGTCTCATCGGTAGGAAGCATATAGCCTCTATTTATTCTGTAAAGTTCGGCCTGAAATCCAACATACTTTGAGTTGTAATGCTTAAAAAACAAACCCAAATCCAAGCCATTATCGGTAAGTAACTTGGTTTCCTGGTATGGCTTAAACGATAATGTGGAAAAAGAATAACCTCCCTTAACACCCACATAGGTTTGGCTCCAAGTGTTAAGCGATATAAATACTATTAATGCAACTAACCAAAGTTTCTTCATTTTTGTATTGTTAACGTAACTTATCCTCAACGGATTTTACCTTATTTTCAATTCTACCAATTGAACCTTTCTTTACATCAAAATTTACAGAAATGTAAACCCTATCACAATCGCCCTCAAGCACCTTGTAAGCATCCCCAATAAGTTCTAAAGCCTCATTGAGGGTATTGGTTTCCACAATTGTTCCCATGGCTGTTAACTGAGCAGTAAAGCCCTTTGTGCGAACGCACTCAACAACCTTTGCAACATAAGGACTAACACTAATTCCCTTATCGGTTGGAAACATTGCAAAATTCATTATAACCGACATAATCTATGGTTTTGGTATTGTGTAAGAAATTTCGTTTTCCCAGTTGGCGCGGATGTTTATTTCGCCCTTGTATTTACCCTCGGTAAACTCAAATACCCTTTCGGGCTGAACCCGATTCAGATAATTTCCAGAATCCCAAACACCATTTTCGTTCAAATCCTCAATAAACCTAAGCCTATATTTTCCTGGCTGAACAAATGTAAATGTGATAGTTTTATTGCCAATAGACGATTTTGATGTTACCACCTTACCCTTGTCGTTTAACAACTCAACTAAAACTCCATTGTCAACGCCATTGGGCTTGATTATAAGCGTTCCAAAATCTTCTGGGTCTGCCCCTTTAAACTGAAAGCGTAAGGTATCGTTTTGATGCGCTGAATAATCCTCAAACGCTCCGGGCAAAACAAGCATTTTGTATGAGACTAAAGGCTTCCAATCCTTATTAAAGTAAAAAATCCGTGGATTAATGGAATCCCTGTAAATATTAACTTGTGGTTCAATAATGCTGTCGGTTTCGTTAAGAATTTTAATCCTTGAAGAATCTATTTTTTTAATGGGTAGCGGAGTTGTAAAATCAAATGGTATGCTTGGGAATACTGTACCACTTATGGTTGTAGAGACTTTAAATCCTAAAGGCTTTTCTGAGCCCTGCTTCTCCTCTGTTTCTCCTTTTTTTGACTTTGAGTGTTTTGGTTCGGGACTTTTTTCAAAGTATAGCACTTTGAGAGTATCGGTTCGAGGATTAAGAATATTAAGTGAGTCGGTTTTTTGATATCGAGCCAATACTTTAAGCGTATCAAGGGCTGCTAATGTATCCTGCACAATCCAAACCTTAACTGTATCGCCTTGTAGGTCTGGTTCTGTAATATACCAATCGGCAATTTCCGGAATATTAAGATTCTCCAATGAAAATCCACCAACTGGTTTTCGGGAGAAACCTATAACAAATTGGTTTCGCTCTGGCCTATCATAACCAGTTATGATTTGATTTGGGAGTTCCTCGCGGAATGTCTTAATGGTTATTTTGTTGGTATTAACAGTATCGGTAATGTTTTCTTTTTTTAACGTGTCACTGAAAAAACCAATCTCTTCTACTCCCTGATTATACTTATAGTTGGAGTTTGCATCGGTAATACAAACCAACTTATAGTCTAAATGCTTTAGGTTGTTTATTTTAAACTCACCACTTTTATTCGTTTTTGCAATATGCTTAGGAACTTCTTTGTATGGAAGTGAATCGGAAAAACTATCGTATAGCATTAATAAAGCACCCTCAACTGGCTTTTGGGTAAAAGAGTTTACCACGCTTCCTTTTAATGTTAGCGTATCAATCATATCGCCAGTGGAGAAGGCAAACTCAAAACTGTTAATCGGATTCCCTTCGTTGATATCAGAAATTGCATCGCCTAAATAAACGGTATAGGTTGTATTTTCCTTAAGCGTGTCTGTTGTTTCAAGGATAATTTTCTTACCCTTAGTTTTTACAAACGGACTCTGGTTTAACGGTGGCGAAACAATTAGTTTTTGTTGAAAATCCTTCAGTTGAATATACTCATCAAACTCAAAGAAAATTTCATTTCCAGTAAAGTTGGTTGCGTTTAATTTGGGCTGACTATTAACCATAACAGGTGCAATGGTATCCTTTGGTCCACCCGTAGGCGATACAACTTTAGCGCATCGAGGAAAAAGTGTAATAATAAAGAGTCCTACTAGGACGATATATAAAACTCGCCTTAAAACCATAGGTAAATTTTGATTTATAAATTGCCGCTAAGTTAACCCAAACAAATTTATCTTTGCATCAAGAAATTATAAAAATTGATTTTTTGTAAAGTTAATTAACTCATAAAAAGCATATAGTATGTTTCTAGATTCCATTTACATAATAATCGGCTTAGTTTTGCTAATACTTGGAGCCAATTGGCTTGTTGAGGGCGCCTCTAGCATAGCAAAAAAACTAGGAATATCAGCATTAACTATTGGATTAACCGTTGTTGCTTTTGGCACATCTGCCCCTGAGTTGTCGGTTAACATAATCTCTGCAATGTCTGGTAATACTGATATTGCACTAGGTAATATTGTTGGTAGCAATATTTTCAATGCATTTTTTATTCTTGGTATTGCAGCGTTAATTAAACCCATAGGCGTTCAGAACACTACCGTCAAGGTTGAAATTCCTTTCAATTTATTAGCCTCATTAGCCCTAATTGTTATTGCAAATGATGTTTTTATTGACCAAGGTAGTGCATCTGTTATTTCAAGAATCGACGGGATAGTACTATTATTGCTTTTCTGCGTATTTATGTATTACAATTTCCTTACCGGGAAATCGAGTCCTGACGAGGTTGCTCCTACTATTGAAAAACGCAAAGGTTGGTTATCTTCATTAATGGTTCTTGGAGGTTTAGGATTACTTGTTGGTGGCGGAAAATTAATAGTAACCGGGGCTGTTGATATTGCCAGTGCAATGGGCATTAGTCAATCCATTATTGGTTTAACAATTGTTGCGGCAGGAACCTCCCTGCCTGAGTTGGCTACATCCGCCATTGCAGCCTATAAAAACAAACCCGATATTGCCATTGGTAATGTAGTTGGTTCAAATGTTTTCAATGTACTATTCATACTTGGAACTTCATCATTAATTAATCCGATACCCACATATCCTGGAGCTAGTATAGATTTAATTGTGAATATTTTTGCCAGCGTTTTCATGCTTTTATTTGCCGTATCGGGCCCAGGCAAGAAAATTGATAGACGCGAAGGAGTAATACTTGTTGCTATATACATTGCTTATACCGTGTTCCTAATTTATAAAGCATAGTTTTTATGAGTATTGTAAATGATTCAGGGGGAACAATATTTAACTTCTGGACAAAAAACCTTGTGGAGTCTCCCTCTGTTTTTGCCTTTAATTTTTTTATATCATTTGTTGCGGGGGTTTTGTATTCGTTTAAGGTGTTTCCTTCGGGTTATATACTTTTTCTGTTTGGAGTGGTGTCGCCAATAATTTTCACAATTTGCCTCTACGACCTTTTGCTATCAAGCAAAGGAGAGATAATGGGAGAGCCTATACCAAAAGCGTTCAACAATGGTAAATGGAGTAAAGCGGTAATGCTTTTCGATTGCTCCCTTATTGTCTTGTTCGCAACGCTAATTCATTTGAATATTCTAAACTTTTTTATTTTTCGATTCCTTCAAACTGTCTTTTTTCCACTTCTTCTTCTATCTATTCTTAAAGGGTTTTACTATTTTAAGCACCAAAATCAATAGTCAACTAAATCCACATATAAGTGAACAAGCCTGAACTCTCCGTTAAATACTTTATGGAAAGCGCTACTTGCGCCCAATCAATTATGGCAGTTTATGGCCCAGAAGTAGGGCTAAGTATTGAACAAAGTTTACAGATTGGTTCATCGTTAGGCGGGGGCATTGGCTACCAGCAGCATATTTGTGGTGCCATTAATGCTGGGGCAATAATTATTGGACTAAAGCACGGTAATTCGGTGCACGGCGATATGGAGAAAAAGAAACGGGCAATTAAACTGGCTGGCGATTATGTTCTTGAATGCCAGCAAATACTGGGAGATACCCAATGCTCTGAGTTGATAAAAATAGACCTAAACAATGAGGCGCAAAAGGAAAAGGCCAATACAGATCGGAAGAGCGTCGTG
>CAZTVY010000060.1:8273-11473 GCA_964617235.1 uncultured Rikenellaceae bacterium
AATACCGAAGGATTATTCGATAGGGTTTGCAACAATGCCGTACAGAAATGTGCCGAAATACTAGAAAAGTATCTAGTTGAAAAATAAAGAAGCGCGGAGGTTTTTCCGCGCTTCTTGTATACCTAGGCCTAAATACTACTTCAAAGTAAACTCGCTGTAGCCAATCATATAGCCATCCATATAAAGGGTTACCTTGTAAGTTCCCTTTAAAAGTTCACCATTGCTATCGTAGTAAATACACATTTCAATATCCTTGTTTTGGTAGTCTACCTCGCGGTTTGCGGAGAACACAATTTTTTCACCCTCAAAGTCGAATACGTCGGTTTCTGCTTTTGCAAGAACATAATCATCTGGACCAACAATGCGCATATAAACCAAACGATTACCTGCCTTTGCAATTGTGTTTTCGTTCAAAGTAAAGCAAGCACGAATTTTCTCAACTCTGCGTGCGCGGGTCATTTCGTTTCCTTTGCGACTTACTCCCATGGCAACAACATCGCGGGCTTTAACAATAGAACCTTTTGCAACCTGAGTGTTAAGTTCCTCGGTTTTTTGCTCCAATTCCTTAACGGTTTGTTTGGCCGTTGCAGCCTCTTCCTTCACTTTAATATTCTCAGCAATAAGCTCTTTATTCATTGCATTTAGCGAGTCGATATCGTGAAGCATATCTTTCATAATTGAACGTAAAGTTCCAAGTTCCTTCTGATACTCTTTAATTTTAGCGTAACTGATTCTCTTGGTACTCTGAAGCTCATCATAAAGTTTCTTCGCATTCTGCTGCTCACGAACCAATTTCTGATTTAAGGAATCGTTATCGGTCTCTAACTCCTTATAGTCGGTCATAAGGTTGAGTAAATTCTGCGAAATAGAATCCTTTTCGGCCAATAGTTGAGTCTCTGTCTCCTTTGCATTTTGCTTTTGCTGGTAGTAAACGTAAGTTAATCCTGCAAGCACAATTAGTAGCAGAACAACAACAAAAGTTAATACTGGTACTGCTTTTGATGATTTTGCACTGTTTTCCATATTGAAATAATTGGTTAGTTTATTTATTGAGTGTTAATTATTTGTGTGATTAGGCTGCGTAAGATTTTGAAAAACCTCCTCTAACTGTAAACTCTTCCTGCTTAACGTTAAAAGAGTATATCCTTTATCCTTTGCAAAACTAAATATATTTGGACGAATATCGATTCCTTCTTTAGAAATTAATACCCATTCCGAACTTTCGGTTCTGTAAACATTCTGCACACCTTGTATTTTTAAAAGGCTCTCCTTGGTTACATCTTCAACAAATTCAACCAACACCTGATGTCCAAATCCCGATGACAAAGCCCTGACCTCATTCGTTGAGCCATCAGCAACCAGTTTGCCACGGTTTATAATGATGATTCGTTTACAAATGGCCTCAACCTCCTGCATTATATGGGTTGATAGAATAACTGTTTTATCTTTTCCTATCTCGGAGATAAGATTTCGAATCTCTATAATCTGGTTTGGGTCTAACCCGCTGGTTGGCTCATCGAGTATTAGTAACTTGGGGTTTTGAATTAACGCTTGTGCCAATCCAACACGCTGACGATATCCTTTGGATAAGGACCCAATTTTCTTGTTCTGCTCGTATCCAATCCCAGTAATATCAATCAACTCTTTAACTCTACCTTCCGATGCTTTGCCTAATTTGTAAATACTCGCCACCCATAGCAAATACTCCTTTACGTACATATCAACATAAAGCGGGTTATTTTCGGGGAGGTATCCAATCTCTGCTCTAAAATCGAACTCTGTGTTTAAGGTGTTGTTCCCGTTGACCTCAACGGCTCCATCGGTTTGCTTTATATAACCAGTGATAATTTTCATCAATGTCGATTTGCCTGCACCATTGGGGCCAAGCAAACCAACCACCTCACCAGTTGGAATTGAAAAACTTACAGAATCGAGCGCTTTCTGCTGATTATAAAGTTTTGTAACGTTATTAACTATAATCGACATCCGTAAAAAATAAAAGACAAAGTTGCTAAATGTTTCCTAGTAAATTGATTAACAAAAGTAATTATTTAATGAATAGAAAATATGGTTTGAAATGATAAACGCTAATAAGAAATATTTATTGAATATTATATCGTTAATAAATGTGAACGTGAAGTAATATAGATGCTTAGCTATCGCTCAGCATGACAATACCAACCCTTACTTGTCATTTCGAGCAATAGCGAGAAATCTAATTAAAAAAACTAAAACTCCACCTTATAGCTTAACACTGGAAGCACCATTACCGATGATGATTTCTCAATTTTATTGGTTCGGTAGTTATACACATATCCCTCCTCCATTGGCGAACCTAACACATTCTTAACCTGAAGTGCCCAAACTCCAGAATATCGACGCTTATTGGCTCGGTAAGTAATTGAAATATCAATATTGTAGACTGTGGGATTCTGTTTTTCAAATGCAAATGTCTCGTCATAAATAATACTTTTATCCTGCATCGATTGTGCATAGTTTACAGGGCTATAACGCTCCCCACCCATTATATTTGCTCTTAAGTTGACACCCAGCATCCTGTTTTTACTGAACATAAACTCCTTTCCAAATAGTATGTTCATTGCAAGACCCTTGTCGTAACGGGTATCACGCCACACATTATCGTCGCCTTTGTACTTGGAATCGAAAATTGATGCAGTAACCAAATAGTAGTAATTGTTATTCAAGAACCGCTCAAAGGTTATATCAACCCCAATGTTTCTGCCAACGCTGTTGTTCTCCAAGGCATTCATAAACGACCAGTCCTGCTTAAAGTTGATTAAGGAGTAAGAACTATCGGCTATTCCGGGGACATCATATAAGTACTGGAAGTATGGCTCTACCTTCAACCTTAAGTTGCTGTTGATTAACCAATCGTAAGCAAGTATAAAGTGATGAGCCTTTGATAATTCTAGATTTTTGTTGGGATAATAATCTATTCCGCTAATTTTCTGCTTAATTAGATAAATTTTAAGTTCTTCCATCTGGCTGTGTTTTCCGTAGCCAAACGAAATTGATTGGTTTTGCGCGAAATCCCATTTTAAGCTAAAACGTGGATCGACGGAGTAGTTTCCATTCAACGCAAAATAGTTAATGTTAACACCTGTATTTGCAACCAAATCATTGGTTAAATTATATTTGGATTGAACATAGAATTCAACATAATTGCTTCCGCCCTTTTG
>CAZTVY010000061.1:0-11460 GCA_964617235.1 uncultured Rikenellaceae bacterium
AGTCGAATAAAAGCTCTCCTAAAGCGTGCTGGTGCATTGGACGATAGCGCTGACTCAAGAGATGAGATACCACAATCGGGTTTGGCTATAGACAAAGAGCGTTATGTGGTTTATCTTGACGGACAGGAAGTGGTTCTTCCAAAGAAAGAGTTTGAATTATTGGCACTTTTGCATAGTAAGCCACAAAAGGTTTTTACTCGTGATGAGATATACCAAGCAATTTGGGGTGATGAAATTGTGGTGGGCGATAGAACAATTGATGTTCATATTCGTAAACTGCGTGAAAAACTGGGCGAAGATTATATTCGTACCGTAAAAGGGGTTGGGTATAAGTTTATGAATTAGTTTTTTATGTGGATTGTTGGAGATTTGGAGCGGTGGAGCATACTGTTTTGGTTTGAAAGTTTTTTAATTTAATAAATATGGGTATTGTAGATTGGAATAATAGTTACAGCGTTGCTGTTGATAGCATCGATAGTGACCATAAGCAGTTGATTAGCATAATTAATCAACTTTTTAATGCAATGACTAAAGGTGAGGGCTCAAAAGTTTTATCTCCTTTAGTTGATGAGTTGTATAAGTACACCATTTATCATTTTAACAGGGAGGAAACCTATTTTAGAATGACCAATTACCCCAATGCCTTACAGCACAATCAGGAGCATGCTATGTTTATTCAAAAGGTTAAGGAGTTTAAAGCTAAGATAAGTTCTGGTAATACAAGTTTTTCGCCTGATTTGCTAAATTTCTTGCGCGATTGGTTATTACATCATATTACCAATGTGGATGCTATGTATGCTGAGCATTTTAAGAAGTATGGAATACAATAGTTTTCTATTTTCTAGATACAAAAAAGGGAGCAATTTAGCTCCCTTTCTTTTTGGATTTCAGTTTATTAATCAATATTGTTAAGGATAAAATCTCTTTGAGCCTTCATTAGATTTACGGTATGAAGCATAATATTCTTAATTTCGTTAAGAAGCCCTAAGTAAAGCACGCTGTTACGTGTACCTGTTTCGTTCTGTTTAATACGCTTTACCTGTTTTTTGCGGGCATCATTCACTATTTCAAGGATATCCTGCTGTTTCTTAATAGCATCGGGAACACCAGTGTAATCGTTCTCCTTTATCATCTTCATAATATCATCGAAGAATACAGATATATCCTCTGAAATACGTTTTAGCTCCGCAGCTTGTGCTTTAGTTAAGCCTTTGTGCTGATTCTCTATGTGTTGTAAACTTGGCGATACAACAAAGGTTAATGAGTGGGCAATTTCCCTTAAGTAGTCAATAACCTGAATGTAGTAGTGTCCTGTTTCTATTGAGTCGGCTTCCAATTTCTTGAGTACAGTGTAAACATTGTACTTAAGTTTTTTAGCCTCTGCATTTAAATCCTCAACATCTTTATTAACCTGTTTAAGAGTTTTACGGTCTTCGTTTGTTAACCCCTCAATAGTTTTAGTGAATGTTCTTAGAACATCTTTCAATGATTTGGTTACTTCTTTGGTACATTTTTTTACAATACCATCATCGGTTGTCAATGTGTCTTCATCAATCTTTTCGGCATCTGTACGTTTTTTATGAATAAAGTGCGATTTGATAATTAAGCCAACAGCAATTGCCAGAACAATAATCAATGCAGGGGTTTTTCCGTAGAATAGAGCTGCTGCAATTATAAATGCCATTGTGAATGTTACAAACGCAGTAAAGAACCATCCTGAAATTACTGTAAGTACACCTGTAATTCGGTAAACAGCACTTTCGCGACCCCACGCTTTATCGCTCAACGATGTTCCCATTGCAACCATGAAAGTAACATAGGTTGTGGATAATGGTAGTTTTAATGATGTTGCAGAGCTAATAAGAATACTCGAAACTACAAGGTTAACAGATGCTCTAATTAAATCGAAAGCAGGAGCATCATTTGGGTTAGTATACCTAGGAGCCTTGCTAGTATCGAAGCGTTTTTCAAAAAAACTACTTACAGATTTTGGAACAAACCGACCTGTTCTATTGCTAAAATTTCTCACAACTCTTACTAAACTTCTGGAGAATTGTGTGCTGCCAAAACGCTCCATTCCAGAATCCTGACGACCAAGTCCTACCTCGGTTTCGGTAACGGTTTTTGCTTTGCGTGATGTCCATAAAGTAATAACCATAATAAGACCCGCAATGAAGAGGTATATGAAATTGGTATTCACTTCGCCAGCTAAGTCGTGCATTAGAAGTTGATCCGGCGAAACACCAGGATTTGCTTGTAAAATCTCGTATGATTTTAGGCCGGCCATTGAAACACCAATGAAATTCACCAAATCGTTACCTGCGAACGATAGTGCTAATGCAAATGTTCCAACGAGTACAATAAAGCGCAATATATTAAGATTAAACAGCGATATTAATATTTGGAATATTGCGCCCCAAATTAGGAAACTATAAATAAGAATTAAGAATGTATGTTCTTTTATGTATGTCATAACAGAGCCGGATAGCATAGAAGAACCTTGAACGCCTTTCATTACTATAAAGTAAGTGATAGCCGTTAAGGCTATTCCACCCCAAATGCTTCCAACATATTTAATATTCTTTTTATAGTTGAATGTGAAGAGAAATCGGGCAAAATATTGGATTACAGTTCCTGTTACAAAGGCAACCACTACTGATATTAAAATAGCTGAGATTATACCTAGTGCTTTGGCACTATTTATATAGTTTCCAAGGTTGGTTAACGACTCCTCGTTACCCATCATTTTGAATATGGAAACGGCCACTGCTGAGCCTAGGAGTTCAAAAACTAAGGAAACTGTTGTTGATGTTGGTAATCCAAAAGTATTGAAGAAATCAAGTACAATTACATCTGTGATCATTACGGCAAGGAATATTACCATAATTTCACTCATATAGAAGTTTTGGGGATAGAATACTCCTTTACGGGCAACCTCCATCATTCCACTTGAGAATAAGGAACCAACTAGCACCCCAAGAGATGCAACAATTAAAATCCAATGTCTAGGTGCAACTCTTGATCCAATTGCTGAGTTTAAGAAGTTAACTGCATCGTTTGCAACACCAACAACCAAATCGGATATTGCAAGCAGCATTAGTATTAGAACAATAAATAGGTAATAAGTTTCCATATTATCTCATTGTTAAGTTTGCTGCAAAAGTATTCTACAATTTACAACAATTTTTAAAAACAAGATTATGTTATCCTTAACCCAATATTAAGTTAATGTTAAGAGATTTGAATTTTGTTTGGAGTGGTGGAGTATTGGAGTATTCCTGTATGATTCTAACTGGTTAGGCATACATTACTTCACCTCTCCATTGCTCCATTATCTTTTCTCTTCAATACCTTTGAGCAGGTCTTTTTTTCTGATGGCAACAGGAATTTCAGAATTATCAGCCATTCTAATAGTTGGTGTAGGAAAGCGAATCACTTTTGTAATGTATTTTTGATTTACTAAGTGTGATTGGTGGCAACGTATAAAGCCACAGTCGGCTAATAAATCTTCATACTCTTTCAGTGTTCTCGAAACACGAACTGGAGAGATATCCTTAAATATAAACTCAGTACTATTATTGTGTGATTCGCATCGGATGATGTTATCCGTATCAACTACGTGAATGCCATTAATGGTTTTAAGCACCAATTTTTTGCTAGTTGACTCGTGGTTAATGGAGTTTGAAAGAAGTGCATCGAACTTACTCTTCGTTTCTGTTTGATTGTACGATGCCGAAATTTTTTCAATAGCCGATATCAAATCCGATGGGTCTATAGGTTTTAGCAGATAGTCAACTGCGCTGAATTTGAATGCCTTAATGGCGTACTCTTGGTATGCTGTTACAATGATTAATTGAAAGTTAATAGGCGAGAACTTATTA
Organism: uncultured Rikenellaceae bacterium; assembly: GCA_964617235.1. Taxonomy (GTDB): domain Bacteria; phylum Bacteroidota; class Bacteroidia; order Bacteroidales; family Tenuifilaceae; genus SB25. The sequence goes on from CAZTVY010000061.1 coordinate 3,882, forward strand.
AGCAAGTCGAATCCGTTTCCGTCGTTCATTTGCATATCGAGGAAAACCACATCAGGATTCTGTGTTGTAATAATTCTGTAACCCGATTCAACGCCGTCGGCCTCGCCAATAACATTGATGTTAGGGCAATAGATGCTTAACATCTGTTTCAATGTTTCGCGCACCTTGCTTTCATCGTCTATTACAACAGCACTTAGCATAGCTATACAGGAATTTTGAATTTAACTAAAGTTCCATGACGGGTAATATCTATGGTTCCAATATCAATAATGCTCATCTCAATATTAATTCCTTTTGAGCATTTAATTTTCCGAATACGTTCTTGAGTTATTTCAGTGGCAAGCGAGCGGTGCCCTTTGCCTTTTTCTAGCTGCAGTTGTCTGGACTTTTCAATTCCAATGCCATTGTCCTCAACCTCAATAACAAGGCAATTCTTGTTTTCGGCAATGAATCGGATATTCAGCATTCCCTTTTCGGAGATGTGGATAAATCCGTGCTCAATGGCATTCTCAATAAATGGCTGAGCAAGCATTGGAGGAATTTGTACGTTGTCGATATCAACCTGCTCATCAACCTCAATTTTATGCTCAAAACGTCCCTCGAATCTTAAAGCCTGAAGTTCAAGGTAGTGTTTTAGGGTTGTTACTTCGCGTTCGAGCGAGTTAAGCTCTATTCGTGAGTTCTCCAGTATCAACCTAATTAATTTTGCAAAACTGGCCAAATACTTACTGGCCTGATGTGCCTCATTCCTGAAAATATAGCTTTGTATGGCGGTAAGTGAGTTGAATACAAAGTGAGGGTTCATTTGCGAGAGAAGCAATTGCTGCTCAATTTGCAAATTCCGGCGTTGAACAGCCCTGTATTTTATGTAAAGAATCGCTATTGAAGCAATACAAATAACGAGTAATACTGTAAGAACTATTGTGATAACTGAAAGTTGAATAGTTGGAATTACCATTATTTGTATTTTTAGTATGACAAAAATAGTTGGTATTGTTTATTTTACAAATTTATTGGGTTGATATGATTTTTTAATGTCAATTAAACCTAATCAACATCAATGTGTCAATTCTATGTAGAATGATTTTAAAATAGTTTTAACTTTGTACGGTTAAATCAAATTGATGAGAGGTCGTTATACAGCATTCGGTTTTATTCTGCTTGCCAATATTATGTTATTGGTGCACGGATTACTGCCTCATCATCATCATAAAGGGATTGTTTGTTTTATCCAAAACCAAACCGAAGAGGTTTGCTGTAACGACGCTCAACATCAGCATAATAATGGTTGCGACGATAGCCATAGTGACGATTCCGGATGTTGTGTTGTTAAGCAAGATTTCCTAGTTCCTTCCGATGAAATTGGAAAAACAACCCGTTGTGTAGTTAGCGAAATTCATAGTAAAATTCAGAGTTGGTTTGTTGCGCTTTTAACAAACAATATAGAGTTAAAGTTATTTTCAAATAGCAAATTCAAGCATCAGTTTTTTGATGATTTTCCTCTTTACAGTTACTATTTAAGTTCTAGTCTTTCGCTTAGAGCTCCTCCTTGTATTTAATGTATCGATTTTTAAAAGTTGACATTGCAGCATCTTATGTGCTGTAGTGGCATTATTAACATTTTCAATACATTAAATACTTATTCCAATGAATTATTTTAAATACTTACTGATTGTTTTATCGTTAGCATTTTGGGGCTGTAGCCAAACCCATACACATACAGAGGAAGAAGCGCACTCTCACGAAAGCGCAGAAGCCGCTCACTCTCACTCAGAAGAAGGCGGTCACTCTCACGAAGGAATTGAACTTGAAAAAGTTCAATATACTGTGTACTCCTCGGATTTTGAGTTATTTGCCGAGTCCGATGTTTTTATAGTGGATAAACCTGCCGGAATTCTTTCGCACTTTACATTCCTTCAGGATTTTAAACCTCTTGAGGAGGGTGTTGTAGTTGCAAAGTTGATTATAGGAGGTAAGGAGTATACACAAACACTTGAAAAACCAACACGTAAAGGCATTTATAGTTTTACAATTACTCCAAAATCTGCTGGTAAAGGGCAGTTAATTTTTGATATCAAATCGAGCAGAGGGAACTCACAGGTTATTATCAACGATGTTTCGGTGTACGAATGTGCGCATAGTGCTTCGGAGGCTCATCAGCACGAGGAGCCATCAACAGTTAACACAATATCTTTTACCAAGGAGCAATCGTGGAAGATTGAGTTTGCAACGGAGGCTCCTGTAGTTCAGCCATTCGGTCAGGTGATTAAAACAACCGCCAAGGTTGTTCCTGCCGCATCGGATGAGCTAATAATTACAGCAAAGGCAAAGGGCGTTGTGCAAATGAGCACAGGAGCAATTCTTGCCGGTACTACTGTAAAGAGCGGTTCAGCATTGTTTACTATTGGCGCCACTGGCATTGCCGACGAGAATTCTGCAGTTGTTTACACCGAGGCAAAAAACAACTACGAAAAGGCTAAGGCCGATTACGAGCGTGCACAGGAACTTGCCAAGGATAAAATTATCTCGGACAAGGATTTGCTTCAAATTAAAGTTGATTACGAAAATGCTAAAGCTCATTTCGAGAGCATTAGTGGCAGCTATAATGCATCGGGATTGGTTGTAAAGAGCAGCATTGATGGTTTCGTATCGCAGGTTTATGTTTCCAATGGTCAGTTTGTTGAGGTTGGTCAACCTTTGGTAAGCGTAATTAGAAATAAGAATATCTACCTAAAGGCCGATGTTCAGGCAAAATACGCATCGGTACTTGGTGCTATTAAATCAGCAAACATCAGGGTTTTACCTAATAAAACGGCCTTTACACTTGAGGAGTTAAACGGAAAGGTTGTTTCCTTTGGAAAATCTACCGAAGCCGATGGTTTCTTAGTCCCAGTAACATTGCAGGTTGAGAATAATGGAAGTTTTGTATCTGGAAGTTTTGCTGAAGTTTACCTGAAATCGGAAACCTCAAAGCAGGCATTAACCATTCCAACTTCGGCTATTCTCGAGGAGCAGGGCACATTTACGGTGTTGGTTCAAATTAATCCTGAACTATTCGAGAAACGCGAGGTTAAAGTTGGAGCTACAGATGGTCTCCGAACTGAGATTTTAAGCGGAATTTCAGCCACCGATAGGGTTGTAACCAAAGGCGCAATTCTGGTTAAGTTAGCTCAGGCCTCTGGTGCGTTAGACCCTCACGCCGGTCACGTTCACTAAAAACAAATGTGACTATGCTGGATAGAGTTATAAAATTCTCGTTGAGTAATAAATACTTGGTATTGCTTTGCTCATTGGTATTGGTAGTTGTAGGAACACGTACTGCTATCAATATGGATGTTGATGTTTTCCCCGATTTAACTGCGCCAACTGTTGTGGTTATGACCGATGCACACGGTATGGCCTCCGAGGAGGTGGAGCGTTTGGTTACATTCCCTATTGAAACAGCGTTGAATGGGGCAACCGATGTACGTAGGGTTCGCTCTGTATCATCTCAAGGATTTTCGTTTGTTTGGGTTGAGTTCGATTGGGGTACCGATATTTTTAAGGCTCGCCAAATTGTTAGCGAGAAACTAATTTCAGTTAATGCGCAAATGCCAATTGGTGTTGGCATGCCGGCACTTGCTCCACAATCGAGTGTGATGGGCGAGATTTTCTTTGTGGGCTTACAGGCCGATAGCACAAGTATGATGGATTTGCGTACAATCGCTGAGTGGAATGTTCAACCGCTAATTCTTTCAACTGGAGGTGTATCGCAGGTTACCATTATTGGTGGCGATTATAAGCAGTATCAGGTTTTAGCCGATCCTGTTAAAATGATGCATTTCGATGTATCAATGTCCGAACTTGTTGAGATTTGCAGCGGAATTAGCCAAAATTCCACAGGAAGTAATATTAGGCAGTATGGCAGCGAGTACGTTGTGCGTGGCATTGCCCGTACATACGATTTGGAGCAACTTGGAAATTCGTATGTTAAATCCCTAAACGGAAAGCCTGTCCGCTTAAACGATGTTGCCGATGTGGTTATTGGCAGTGCAGTTAAAATGGGCTATGCTTCGGGTAATGCCAAGCCTGCAATTATTCTTTCAATATCTAAGCAACCCAATGCTAATACATTGGAGGTTACCCGTAGGATTGAGGAGAATTTGGCTGTGCTGAAGAAAACCTTACCTACCGATGTTAAGCTCGACACCAAAATCTTCCGTCAGGCCGATTTTATTGAGACATCGGTTAATAACGTAAAAAATGCTCTTATTGAGGGAGCCATTTTTGTGGTTATCATTCTTTTCCTATTCCTAGGAAGTTTCCGTACAACTATAATTTCGCTTTTGGCTATACCATTATCGTTGCTAGGTGCAATTGTTGTCCTAAAATCGTTAGGTTTAACCATAAACACAATGAGTTTGGGTGGTATGGCAATTGCCATTGGTTCGTTGGTTGACGATGCAATTATCGACGTTGAAAACGTTTATAAGCGATTACGGCAGAACCGATTGCTGCCTGAGGGTGAAAGGCAGTCCTCATTTACTGTTGTATTTGAGGCATCGAGCGAGATTCGCGCATCTATTTTCAATGCTACATTGATTATTATGGTGGCATTTTTACCGCTGTTTTTCCTATCGGGAATGGAGGGACGAATGCTTAAACCGCTAGGTATTTCGTTTATAGTATCGCTTTTTGTGTCATTAATTGTTGCAATGACATTAACACCGTTGTTAGCAAAAATGCTTCTCTCCAACGATAAGTATTTGGCAAAAAATGAAAAGGAAAAGTGGCTTGTAAGGAAAATGTCATACTACTACGAGGCGTCGCTAGAATGGGCCTTGCGTTATAAAAGGATTATTTTGGCATCAGTTTTAGGACTATTTGTTGTTTCCTTGGTACTCCTTTCAAGTATGGGGCGTAGTTTCCTTCCGGAATTTAACGAGGGTTCACTTACTCTTTCAGTTATCACAAAGCCCGGAACATCGCTTGAGGAGAGTAATCGGTTGGGTAATTTGGTTGAAACTGAATTGCTTTCAATTCCTGAGGTTTCAAGCACTGCGCGCAGAACTGGACGTGGCGAACTCGATGAGCACTCACAAACCACTAATAGCGCTGAGATTGATGTTAATTTCACATTGAAGGATAGAACCTCAGAGGAGTTTTTGGCCGATGTTCGAGCAAAACTTGCAGGAATTCCGGGTATTGCTTCAACCGTTGGGCAGCCATTAGGACACCGAATCGACCATATGCTTTCCGGAACAAGGGCCAATATTGCCATCAAATTGTTTGGAACAGATTTGAACCATATGTTTACCGTGGGTAATCAAATTAAAGCAGCAATTATTGATGTGGAAGGATTGGTGGATGTTAACGTTGACCAACAGGTTGAAATCCCACAGATTCAAATCCGTGCAAATCGCGATATGCTTGCTGCATACGGAATAACCATTCAGGAGTTCAACGAGTTTGTTGATGTGGCTTTTGGAGGCGAAAAACTTGCCGATATTTACGAGGGTCAACAACGTTACGACCTTGTTCTACGTTTAAAACCCGATTACACCGAAACAATCGAGGGAATTCGTTCTGCTCTTATCGATACACATAGTGGTAAAAAAGTTCCTTTGGAGCAAGTGGCCGAAGTGGTTTCAGTTTCGGGGCCTAGTTCCATTAGTAGGGAAAATGTTCAGCGCAAAATTGTAATCTCAGCAAACGTAGCTGGTAGAGATTTACGTGGGGTTGTAAACGATATTCGTGATAAGATTGATGAGAACATCAAACTACCCGAAGGGTATAGGGTTGAGTATGGTGGACAATTCGAGAGCGAGGCAAAAGCATCACGAACATTAATGATAACTTCAATTATTGCATTAATTGTAATATTCCTATTGCTATTCCAAGAGTTTAAGAACTTCAAACTGGCGGGTATTATTCTTCTGAACTTACCGTTAGCTTTAATTGGTGGAGTATTTTCAATTTACTTCACTTCTGGAACATTAAGTATTCCTGCGCTAATTGGTTTTATAACCCTGTTTGGAATTGCAACACGAAACGGAATTTTGCTGATATCGAACTATCAACGACTTCAATGTAAAGGCTTAAGTGAACATGAGATTGTTACAAAAGGCTCCTCCGATAGGTTAAATGCAATTCTTATGACTGCCTTAACTGCAGCGCTTGCCCTAATTCCGTTGGCAGTTCGCGGTAATCTTTCCGGAAACGAAATACAAAGCCCTATGGCCAAGGTTATTCTTGGCGGTTTGCTAACATCAACATTGCTTAATATATACATTGTTCCTATTGTTTATAGTGCTTTGTATAAGCGTGGAATCATTAAAAACGATAACAATGACTAGGATTTTAATAATTGTAAGTTTCGTAGTTCTTTGTTCGGCTGCAAGAGCACAAAGTCCTATTGAAAATATATTGGGTGAGATAGAGAAGAATAACACCACAATTCTGACTCTTCGTCAAAGTGCCGATGCCGAAAAGATTGCCAATAAAACCGGGATTACCCCATCGAACCCTGAGGTAGAGTTCGGATATTTATGGGGAACACCTTCGTCTATTGGTAACAGAACCGATTTTAGTGTAACCCAATCGTTCGATTTTCCTACTGCATATTTACGTAAAGGACAAATTGCAAATTCACGTAATGCCAAAGTAGAATTTGAGTATCTGAGCCAAGTTCGTGAAATTAAACTCAAGGCTAGTGAAATTTGTATCGATTTAATTTACCATAATGCATTGCAGAATGAGTTCCGAAGACGATTTGAGCATGCAAAAGGCATTGCCGATTCCTACAAAAGACGATACGAGGTTGGCGATGTGAATATTTTAGATTACAACAAGGCTCAGATGTATTTTTTGAATGCATCTAAATCGTTGGAGAGTAATGATATTGAGCGAAAATCGTTGTTGGCCGAATTGATTAGTTTGAATGGTGGTAAATCAATTGAATTTACCGACACTCTCTTCTCGAGTTCGACAATTAATTCGGACTTTGGCCAGTGGTACACGCAGGCCGAGCAGAGTAATCCAGCATTGGCGGCATTAAAACAGGAGGTTGAAGCTTCGCAACGCGAAATTCAGTTGAGTCGAGCATTAAGTTTGCCTAAGTTTAATGCTGGGTATATGTGCGAAAAAGTTGTTGGAGAACGCTTTCAGGGCATTACAGTTGGGCTTTCGATTCCACTATGGGAGAATAAGAACACTGTAAAATACGCAAAGTCCAAGTTTGTAGCCTATCAATCGGCTGAGGCCAATAGTAAGTTGAATTTCTACAACCATTTAATGATGCTACACCAAAAGGCATTGGGAATGCAAACCTGTGTTGACGATTATCGCTCTAAATTGAAAGATTTCAACAATACTAATTTACTTCAAAAAGCACTTGATAAGGGCGAAATTTCTCTGGTAGAGTATCTCTACGAATTATCGTTTTACTACGATAGTTTTGCGAATTTACTAGGAATGGAGCGCGATTTGAATAGGGTTATTGTGGAGATGAATTATTGCCAGTAGGTTTGTAATAGCTATTAGGTAAACATATCCCTGACAGGGTTCAAAACCCTGTCAGGGATTTTTATTCATAGACGAA
>CAZTVY010000062.1:0-11405 GCA_964617235.1 uncultured Rikenellaceae bacterium
GTATTCACTTTGATAAAATATGCCATCTTTTGTAGAAGATAGAATTGGGTATTGCCCTGATTCGGTAGTTTTATTAACACATTCAATTATTAAGTTTCCAAGTTCTTCTTTTCTCCACTCACCAAACTCCTTCCCATTATCATCCTTAAACCGAATCTCCTGCGAGAAAATCTTCTGCATTACTCCTTTCTTGTACTGCTCCAGCAGGGCTTTCTTTTTGGTAAGCTGCGCTATGCGCTCATCCACCGAGGTTAGGAAAGCAGCGATTTTTTGCTGTTCGGGGAGGGAGGGGAAAGAAACCCAAATTTTTCCAATTTCATTTAATGATAAAAACGGTTGCGCTCCTCCTGCCGTTAAATGATTAAATATTTTCGAACTATTTTTTCTTTGAACTTGTTCTAAATAACTTGGAAAGATGATTATTTGATTGGGTTTAATTAATGCTACATTTTTTAAACTAAATTCATAATCAACAATATTCATTGCACAAGTTGCTGTACCAGCGCCAATATTTACAACTAATAAATCTCCTTTTTCCGGGTTACATCTTTTATAAATTAATTTATGTTCTTCAATTGGCAAGTAGTAACAATTATCATAATCAATGAAACCATCCCTAATATGAATTGCTGTTAAAAATGGTACTCCTTCTTTGGTCGGTTTGGGAGTATCATGCGTGCCATCAGTTATCTTTTCTGCAATATCCTCCAATTTCTTGATATCCCATTCCTCTTTAAACTCTGGAAAACGCAACGGTGGACTGTTTAAATTCTTTTCCATGGTTTAGAAAGGGGTTGAGATTTTTAGCTGCTTGCAGAAATTTGCAATGGTTTTGTCATTCTGGGCTATCTGCTTATCCAGTTCCACAAGTTCATTTGCTAAAGCGTTAATGTCAATTTGCTCCTCCTCCTCAAAAGTATCCACGTAACGGGGGATATTCAGGTTAAAGTCGTTGTCCTTTATCTCCTGTAGCGTTGCAGCATGGCTGTACTTAGGTTGCTGGGTGCGCTTGCGGTAGGTTTCAACAATACGGTTTATATCCTCATCCCTAAGGTAGTTCTGGTTTTTAGCCTTCTCGTAGCCTTGGCTGGCATCAATAAACAGAATATCATCGGGTGTTTCTCTACATTTCTTTAATACCAGAATACAGGTTGGGATAGATGTTCCGTAAAAGATATTGGCTGGTAGTCCAATTACTGCATCCAAGTAGTTTTTGTCCTCAATTAGGTATCGCCTTATATGTCCCTCGGCGGCACCACGGAATAGCACACCGTGAGGGAGTACAACAGCCATAGTGCCGTTATCGGCAAGTTGGTGTACCATGTGCTGCACAAAGGCAAAATCGGCTTTACTGCTTGGGGCCAGTTTTCCGTACTGGCTAAATCTATCATCAGTCATAAACAGCGGGTTTGCGCTCCACTGTGCCGAGAATGGTGGGTTAGCAACTACAGCTTCAAACCTCATATCGAGGTGCTGTGGGTGCTCCAGCGTGTCCTCCTGCTGTATATCAAAACGCGAGAAATGGATATCGTGCAGAATCATATTCATCCTACAGAGGTTGTAGGTAGTACGGTTCAGCTCCTGTCCGTAAAAGTTTGAGATAGGAACCTCCTTCGAAACTCGAAGTAACAAAGAACCCGAGCCACAGGTGGGGTCGTAAACGCTTTTCAGCTTAGTTTTGCCTGTGGTAACAATTTTGGCAAGAATTTTTGATACCTGTTGTGGGGTGTAGAACTCGCCCGCCTTTTTACCTGCACCGCTGGCAAACTGCCCAATAAGGTACTCGTAGGCATCGCCCAGCACATCGCTCTCGGTGTTCTGGAGTTCAAAGTCAATCTTATCTAAATGTCCCAGCACCTTGGCAATAACCTCGTTCTTTGCTTTCTCTGTCTTTCCTAACTTAGAGCTGGTTAAGTCCAAATCCTCGAAAAGCTTGTTAAAATCGTCCTCGCTGGCAGTACCCATTGTGCTCTGCTCAATGTGGTTGAGTATTTGGCTAAGCTCATCGAGAATAAAAGTACCCTCACTGTTACCATTTCCATTGCCGCGTTTGGCAATCTCGTGAAACAGCTCAGAGGGTTTTAGGAAGTAGCCCAGTTTTTCGAGAGCCTCCTCCTTAACAGCATCAAGGTACTCCTTGCCATCCTTGGTGTTCTCCTTAATATCGGTGTACATAATGCCATCCTCGGCCAATATCTCGTTGGCGTAGATAAGCATCTTCTCGGATAGGTATTTGTAGAAGATAAAACCTAGGATATAATCGCGAAACTCGTCAGCATCCATCTTACCCCTAAGAGTGTTAGCAATATTCCACAATTGCTGCTCGAGCTGTTTCTTTTGTTCTTCGGACATAAAAAAAGATGTTTGTAAAATGTGTCCTAAAAATACTTATTCCGATTTAAAGTTTTAAGGGAGTTTGTGAGATTATTTTTTAAGTTTAGAGTTTCGTTTAAACTAATCACGCTATTTTACGAGAGGGATTGGCCGCTTAAATCAATCCAATTTTCTTTAAAACAAATTGGATGTCGGTAGATGCTTTCATTGCAATTTGGTCTGTTAACTCTTCCATTTTGTTTTTTTCTGTGAGGTCGAAGATTTCTTTAGAGTTGAATTCTTTAAAGTTTAATTTAGGTGTTGTATATAGCCAACCTAACCAGGATGGAGTGTTCTGGTATCTTTCATCGCATTCTTTAACTATATCTCTAAGAGACTTAAACTCTTCTAAAGTCGAAATACCTCCTTCGCCATTTTTTTCAACAGTAAATCCGAAGTAAATATTTTCTTCAATTTCGCAACCCCAGTGTATGGTTATTCCATTCTGATTATAAATTTCGCTCCATAAACCGTAATAAATATCTTTATTTCTTTGTTTTTCGTAAAACCCTTTCACTTTCCAATGCTTAACTCGTTTTTTATCTTCATCTCCTTTAATCGTTATTCCTCTTTTCTTTAGAGCAATTTCGAGTTGTTTCCAGAATTCCCACTGTAATTTTATTTTCACATCTATTAATGCTTTTTCTACTTCAAAAGCATTTTGAATATTTTCTGGCGATTGCATGATCAACGACACAATTTCGCTATTCATTTCGTCCATAAAACTTGAGTTTGTTAATTGTTTAATAAGATTGATATAATGACTTATGGCTTCACGTACTAAAGGGAAATCAACGGCCAATTGTTTACATTCTGTGAGCCAATTTGTAATGTCATATTTATAGGAAATGGTTTTGTAATCGAATTTATCTTTGCCCGTACTGTATTCGGATGGCTTTTTGCCATCTAAACTTAGATATAATAATTTTGACGAGGTGAAATGCTTTGAGTAGTTGTAGTAGCGAAGCATTTGATGTTCCTGATCACTAGCATTTATTTTGTTCTCAATAATAATTGCTCTATTGGAGTTGTCTTTTACGATAATATCGATTTTCCCCCCGGAGTCATTGGTTTTAGGGCCAATGTAGTATTCAGTTTTAGATTGTGCTTTTGTGGTTTGAAGATTAAAATCATCATCTAAGCAATTCTTTATAAAGGCCTTTAGCGGTTTGTCCTTTAATCCATGCGTGCCATTTGGATTTAATAGTTCGCAGATAAAAGCAGAATGTAATCTTGTTTCTTCGGTTGTTACGCCTATAATTGTAAATACATTGAACCGGCCTCCTGTATTGTCTAATAATTGGTTGTACTTATTGACTATTAAGTTTGTTTTATTAAGTAGATGAAGAATTTTATTCATGGTTGGCTTTAGGAATTACGGCAGATTGAAATGAAATTTATTGATTTTGAAATCTTTTTCTATAGTGATTGGAAAGATAGTTTTTAAATAAATTGGAAATAATAAAAAAGCAAGCTTTTTGATAGGCTTGCTTTTTTATACTTTCTGTTAATTGAGTTTTCCGGTTATTTGAGAAATATCAAATTTACCATCGATGTCTTGAATTTGAATTTGGCCATGTAGAATTTTGAAGAAGAAATCGCGAATTTTTTCGACAGTAAGTTCAATGTTTTCGCCATTTTTATCGACTCCTAAATCATATGTTTTTAGGAGTTGAGAGCCTAAACTTGCCGCAGTTAATAAGAAGTGGTTTTGGAATTTATCGGTGTCCAACAAGTCTGCGGCTAATACTTTTCCAATAACAGTGTAACTCCGCAATGTTTTTTGGACTTCATCGTTGGCCAATTTTGTTTTAACCTCATCGGTGTTGATGTTGATTTCGATTTTCCCAGAATTTATTGATTGGTTATTTCCTCTATATAATGCACCCAGGTCGGCTAAACTTAAGTTGTAAAGTTTTGCATCAGCTGTTGATAGGATTTTTTCAATTGAGAAAGCACTTGGTAATAGAAGGCAAACGTTTTGGGCAATTCTAACCGAAGGAGCATTGAATGTACCCACAATGGAATTTGTTAAATCAATCTCTTGAGTAGCGAATACTCCGCCAATTATAACACAATTCTCAAGAATAATTTCATCCGCATAAATGCTGCCAGCAACAAAAGCATTGTAAAGAGTAACACTTTTAGCATTAATGTCGGATTGGAAGATAATGTTGCAGTTTGCAGCCCTTGAGACTATAGAGTTAGATGATCCTACGCTTTTCTTGAACAGCACATTTCCAGTAGCTTCGCTATTGACATACAATTCTAGTTGTGTGAAAACAGCACCGTGAATTTCCAGATCACCCTTTTGAATTTCAAGTTTATGTGCATAAACTGGCCCTTCAATAATGGTACTTCCCATAATTGTTATGCTGCGGTTAAGTTCAGAAACTTTTTCAGGTAAAATTGAGCCTTTTACCAAATTATCCTTTAATTGTATGTTGCTCTCGTTAAAACGAATTTCTTTTAATTCTTTCATATCGAATGTTGTTTTGATTCTTAAATAGATTTAATTGAGTTTACATCAAAAATACTCACAATCATTTCTTTCACTCTGTCGCTATGCTGACTGCTTGTTGGATAGGCATTGTTAACCTCTGCATTGAAGTAGCGTTGTATGTAGTCTCTTTTTTCTTTTGTAACACTGCTCCAGTTCTGTTTTTTTAAACCATCAATAACTTCGTTGGAATTAATTGATGGTAAAAAGTCTGGCTGATAGACTTTTTTATCTATCTGACCGTGTTCGCTTTGAGTTTCTACGAAACAAATCGGCACATACTTTTTTGCTGAGATGCTTTCGTTCAGCATGCTTTGGTTTATTGTGCTTTCAAGTTTTTTTTGTTTCAATAAAAAGATATTTGCTTGGTTAATGGTATCCAAAGCTCTCCTCTTAGTTACCGATGCACTTATTTTTGCTTGCAAACTACTTGCTTCAGCGCCAAACACAGTAGCAGTGTTAACTAAGTCGTTTCCATAAGTTCTGTTTGCATGAACATCACTTTCTTTTTTGAAAGTAAAGGCCGGCTTGTTTAGTTCATATACACGATTGGACAGTTCATTGTTAAGGTCATCAAATATTTTAAGGTAACGAGTAGAAAGCCTATTGTAATCGGTTTCCATTTGTTTTTGCTTTGATGAGCACGATTTTGCCAACTCGCGCAGATGCATTAAGTGAGCATCAATTTTCTGAGATAGCTCAACCATTTGTTGGCTGATTTCCGAATGTATTGTTTTGAAAAAGCCCTCAATTATAGTTGTTCCAATTTTCTTTGCATTATGGTCAATTGATGCAATTTGAGCGGCCTCCGTTGCAACCACTGCTCCCGTAAGTATGTTTACATTGCTGTTACAACCTGCAACGCTTTCATCGAAGGGGTCGGTATCCACATCAATGTTTACCGTTACATCTTCGTATGCCGTGCCACTATAAGAGGTGCTTCCTCCGTTCTGTGAGGCTGGGTAGTTTATAGTAACAGTATAAGGGATGGCAATTTGTTGGTGATATGTACGTCTATAGCTCATAACTTTTATTTTTAAATGGTTTGAAAAGTATTTGCCATAAACAGTTTATTTGCCATATCCTTTACTCTCTGAGATGCGTTAGAGGAATTGAGCATTTTTATAAATTCGCTTTGTATCTCTTTGTTTGCACCCTCGTTGTTGCGCCACTGTAAATTTTCTACATTTTGCATCACCAGGTTTTTTATGGAAATTTGGGATTGCTTGCTTAATTCTACTGGGCTAACCGAAATTTCAATATGCTTATTATCAAATTTGTCATAATTTGATTCGCTAATAATTACAGGAATAGAAAGGGTGTTGTTATCAATATTGCTATTACTCTCCAGTAGAATTTGATCTGTGAGTTCTTTTTGCGCGTACATATCAGCAAGAAACTTAGTCATCGAATTGATAACATTCAGACCGCGATATTTCAAATTTGAAGCAATGATTCTCTGGCTTACAGCAAGCGATTCGAGTTGATTTATAGGGACAGATGCTGTAAGGTGTTTCGTTCTATTCGAAACCTTCTCAACTTCCCTTACAGCAAAATCAATAACTGGCTTATCTAGTTCAAAAACGCGTTGCTTTAAATTGATATTAAGACCCGTGAATAGTTTTAAATATCTATTTGAAATCATATTGTAATCGCGTTCCATTCGGCTTTTAACTCCTAGCAGTTGCTTCTTTTGCTGGTTAAGTTGCATTAAATGAGAGTCGACTTCACTCTGAAGTTTTGCGATTTTTTGGGAAATTTGCGAACGAATAAGGGTGTAAAATCCCTTGTTTACATTGTCGCAAACGTGGTCAGCTGCTTTTGCTTCAGCTAATACAACGGCTGCTTGCATTGCCACAACTGCTGTTGTTGTTGCTTTAACATGATTGGATACACTTCCAATCTCTTTAGCCATTGGCTGTGTGTCTACTGTATAGTTAAATGTTGCCATAGCTGTATCCTTTATTCTTCGTTATCATCCATTTGTGTGTCAAGAATCTCTTGAATAGCGCTATCCCTATCGAAATCTTCATCGCTGTATTCGATATTAAGGTCGTTGCAGATGGCTTTCAAATCATCATCGGACATTTCGTTTAATTCATCCTCACTGTATATGAATTCTTCTTCGTCATCATAATCAAGAGTCTTTTCATCCAATTCCTCTGTAGACCTAGCATTAAGTTCTTCGTTGATTTGATTTTCAATTTCAGCGTTTTCAGTTTCTAATCCAGAATTAGTAGAGCTGTTTTTGATGTCGATATTTAGATTGTTCGTACTTAGAGTGCTGTCAGATTCTAGGTTTTGCAATGCATTTTTTGCAATAATAGGCAGGTTTAGTGAAATGTGTTCGAAAGTAATGTTTTCGATATGAGGCACAGGTGGAAGTTCCGATTCTTTTGCAAATAATGGATTTACAAGTGCAAGGGGTTTGCGACGTTCGTCTAAGTCGCGAACTTCACTTGTTGCTACAGCAATTTGGTTGGAATGACCGTCGCGGAGTTTTGCATCGAAATACTCAATATGTCCAAACTTTTCGGCTTTTAAGTCAATATCTTCTTTGAGTCGTTCCATATATTCTTCAAAACTTGTCTGGATATTTTGGAATTCCTTGGATTGCATTTCAAATGCGAGGAGAGTTTCAGCGGAATTATCCGTTACGTTTACAACAGCCGAATCTAATGAACCGCCAGATATTACCATGCTATCTTCTGTCTTCTGTAAGGAAACCAAAGTGTTATATGCTGCCACATACTCTCTTAAACTTGCTTGCATAAGGTTTATAATATCGGCACTTTCTGCTCTATTAGCTCGATAGAAATTGTCTGTATCCTGATGCCATTTGTTTAGATAATCAATTTTTTGATCTTTTATGTGGTTGTATATCTTTAAGCGTTCCACTCTGTTTTCCTGCATCAAGTTTTGAACAACAGGGGCAACAATTTCTTCATAAATTTGGTGAACACCAAATGGGAAGTTTGTAGTGCTACCATCTTCTGCAGTCCACATACCCGATAATATATTGTATTTAACCCGAGAACTGGGTTTTAATTGGAATGGTTCGTATCCTTGAACAGATTCGCTATAATCAAACTTCTCGTTTCTAATTCTTTCAATTTCAGAATACTCAAGTGTAGGGGAGTAGTGGTTGTATGGCGATTTTAGAATTTGAAATAAAACTTTGTTTGACTCAAAAACAACCTTATCAGTAGAGGCTATTTTTAATGCAGATATTGCTTGAACAGAGTTAGCCATAGTGAGCATTAGTCCTTTTAGCACATCTTCGAATTGTTCTGTTTTACTAGAGAGTGAGTCTTTTAATTTATTAAGTTCTTGGAATTTTGATATGCTGTTTGAATACTTCTCGTTATCAAAAACTTTTATAACAGGTGTGTTTTCAGGAACTTCTGTTGTAGCATATTCATTTAGGTATTGCAGGTATTCACTTTTGTCTGCTACTAATGGCAATGATACTGAGGCCGTATCTAGGTCGTTCATACAGTAAGAAATAGTTCTTAGTGAGCGCTCTAACTTCCCGAGATAATCATGCTGGTTGATTTGTTGCATTGAACGAGAATAGTCTTCTGTGTCAACTTCTTCTGTTTCATCGGATCCTTCAACAATAGGGGCAACTGTTGATAAGCCCTCTAGGCTTGCAATAGTTTCAATCAACAGGTCGTTTTGTCTGGATAGTTGTAGAGTAACTTCTGACTCGTCAACCTTGCCTGTATAATCAACAATAAAACTTTTATCTTCATATTTTATTTGATCGGCAATTGGGACATAAGCAACTCCAAGTTTACTCACTTTATAGTCGCGGAATATTTCATTATGCTGTTTTTTAAATTCCGCAATTCTTGATTCAAGTTCCGCAATTTCCTTTGTTATAGTGCTCTTTTTTACAAAATAAACAATGATCGGAATTAATAGAAAAAATAATAAAAGCCAATAAACTGCTTTTGATAGTTCTTTTTTCTTGACAGTTTTTTCTTCTTCAAGTATAGCTATTTCTTTTTCTAACCGCTCTTCTTCGCTAACAATTTTTTCGGCGACTTGTTGGTAGTAATTAAATAATATCTTAGCCTGATCCTGATAGATATTGTTTGATTCGGAGAAAATTTTACCTTTCATACTTTAATATTTTAATTTGAGTGTATTTGTTTTCTGTTTTGGAAAATTCTTTCGCATTTTTTTAAATTATTATTAATGAGTTCTTCATTCATCGAGAAGTTTTCAATTGCTATATAAATATCCCTAATCGTATTGGTGAAAGAACTCTCCAATTCGTGTGCTTCCAAATTATTTGAGGGCGATAAATAACGAATATCATCTTCTAGGGTGTCGATTTTGTTGCTAAAATACTCAGGCAATCCAGACAAGTCATTCATTCTATTCTTTAGGTTAGTTATTGCTTTCTTCATTTCGATTACACCATTTCGGTTGGTGTTTTCTTGAGTGAAGACTTCTTTGGTTTTATTGGACACACTTATTACTGCAATAAAACCTAAGAGTAGCAAGAAAATAAGAATGCCGTGAACAAAGAGTTGAACTGGAAAGGATAGATTCAATAATAAGTTGCAAACAACCATCGTAGCAATTGCAAACAACGTGTATAGCCAAGTGAATATCCATCGAACACCGATAGTACCAATTTCCCGTTGCGATTTATCTCCAAGATTAATCCAAGAGAAAAGGATGTCAGAAAAAAACAGACTATAGATAATAGATGCAATAATGATGTTTAGTATGAGTGTGTTTCTTCCTAAATGTTCTCCAAATAGAATAAAGCCTATTATTATGAGAACTTCACCTAATAGAAGCGAAATCCAGGATAATATTTTTTTTGTTTCCATATTTTGGGGATTTATCGTTTGTTACCACATTTTGGACAAAACTTAACGTTAGGAGGAAAAATGGTTCCGCATCTGTTGCAGTTATCACCCAATGTTACTTGTTTTCCGCAATTTCCACAGAAAGTACTACTTGCAACCAAAGGAGCGTTGCAATGTGGGCACACACCTGATTCTGCCTGTAATGGAGTGCCACAACTTATGCAACGTTTTGCATTTTGGTCGTTATCAGTTCCGCATTTTGGACATGGATTGTATGGATCACCACAATGAGGACAAAAACGATGAGTGTTTGGGAATTTTTTTGAACAGTTAGAGCAGTACACTTCCCTTATTTGCTGGGGGGCTTGGTTTTCTTGAGGGTTTTGGTTGTTTCCTCCAAAAGTTGGTTGGTTATATTGAGGTTGCATCATTCCTGAGCCAGTACCTGCACCCATTCCTCCCATCATATTCATAGCCAACAACCCCCCAATTAAACCACTATTGCCATTGCTCATTCCATCCACTGCATTGTTTGCAACACCAAACATTTGTTCTTGCTGCCAAGTATGGCCAGTGATCGACATTGCACTTTGTTGTGCAATTGCATCGAGTACTCGTTTACCATCAGGTGTGGAACTGTCTATTTCAATACTTGTAATGTAGAATTTAGTTAACTCTAGTCCTAGATTATCCCAAAATGGTAGCATTGTACCTTTTAGATACTCGGAGATACTATCTAAATAAGCAGATATTTGCTTATAGCCAATTTTATGCTTTAGCATATATTGCAAAATGGTTGATTTGGTTTTGGTTGAAAATTCTCCGAAAAATTGGTCGGTCAAGTCTTCTTGGGTGAATTCATTTTTTGTTCCTACAATTTTAACTAGGAATTTTTCTGCATCTGTAATTCTAAGGCCATACCTACCGTTGGCGGTTAAGGGGAGTTGAGTATTGTAATCAGCATCATGTATTGCCATTCTATCAATAGCCCAATCTATATTGTATGGCTGCAATTTGTTGACAAACCATACTTCAGCGGTAAATGGGTTTTTTCCCCCAAATGGGATGCCGTAAAGATTTCTTAGAATAGGCAAGTTTTCTGTGTTTAAAGTGTGCTTTCCAGGGCCGAATTTTCCGACAATTTGTCCTTTTGAGAAAAGCACTGCCTCTTGGGATTCTTGAACAATTAACTGGGTGTATGTACTCAGATTGGTTTCTGGAAATCGATAAGCGTAAATAGTTTCGTTTCCTTGAGGCGCCCATCGAACAAGATCAATTATTGCCATAGATATTTGTGTTTTGGTTTATATTTAATGAAAGTCTTTTGTTTTCAATGTGAATTGAACTGGATATAGCTGTTTTTTTTCTTGTGTTCTATTGGTTTCATATGATTAAACCATGTGTTATTAAAATATATTTATAAATATGAACTATTGCATCTTTATGATTTTAAATAAATCATTTTAAAACTATTATGAAGATATAAAATAAATGTTGAATGATAATCTCAAGTGAAAAAATAATTGACAGGCTTTTAAAAAAAAATGACGAGTGTCAATTGAGTTGAGGTGAATTTTTAAATAATCTTTATGGTAATAATTTTTGTGTAAAATTTAATATAAGTAATTGATATTTTTTTGTTTATAGCAGTGCTAAGATCTGTAATTATTAACTGTAATAGGAGTTAAGGAGATAATTACTTC
>CAZTVY010000063.1:0-11320 GCA_964617235.1 uncultured Rikenellaceae bacterium
AAGAGATATTGGCTCCAACTGAGTTAAAATTTGAAATTGGCTTAACGTTTACTGTCAAACATTTAAGTTTTTAGTGTAGATTTGTAATCTTTTAAGAAAAAACAATACTGTTATAACAAGTTGATATGAAGAATTTTAAGCGATACCTGATAACTTCGGCTTTGCCCTACGCCAATGGTCCAGTTCACATTGGGCACCTTGCAGGGGTTTATATCCCTTCCGATATTTACACCCGTTACTTAAGGGAAAAAGGGGTAGAGGTTATTTCTGTTTGTGGTTCCGATGAGCACGGAGTGCCTATTACAATTAAGGCTCGTCAGGAAAATACTACACCTCAGGCTGTTGTAGATAAATATAACTCCATAATTAAGGATTCTTTCGAAAAGTTTGGTATTTCTTTCGATATCTATTCCAGAACAACATCAAAAGTCCATTACCAAACCGCAAGTGAGTTTTTCCGTAACCTTTACGATAAGGGCGTTTTTATTGAGAAAACCACAGAGCAATATTACGACGAGGAGGTTAAGCAATTTCTGGCCGATAGATATATCACAGGAACCTGTCCGCACTGCAGCAACGATAGAGCCTATGGCGACCAGTGTGAAAAATGTGGAACCAGTTTAAACCCAACAGATCTAATAGACCCTAAATCAACCTTAAGTGGGTCTAAACCAGTTTTGAAAGCCACCAAACACTGGTTCTTGCCTTTAGATAAGTTTCAACCTGATTTAGAAAAGTGGATTCTTCAGGAGCATAAAGAGTGGAAAACCAATGTTTATGGACAGTGTAAGAGTTGGCTCGACCAAGGCTTGCAACCTCGTGCGGTAAGTCGCGATTTAGATTGGGGTGTACCAGTTCCCGTGGAGGGCTCCGAAGGAAAAGTGCTTTATGTTTGGTTTGATGCGCCTATTGGTTATATATCTGCAACAAAGGAGTGTACGCCTGAATGGGAGAAATACTGGAAGAGCCCTGATACCAGAATGATTCACTTTATTGGTAAGGAGAATATTGTTTTCCACTGCATTATTTTCCCAGCAATGCTTAAGGCTGAAGGAAGTTATATTCTGCCCGATAATGTTCCTGCCAATGAATTCCTTAACCTTGAGGGCGATAAAATATCGACATCGAGGAATTGGGCTGTATGGTTGCACGAGTATTTAGATGAATTCTCAGGCAAACAGGATGTACTTAGGTACGTTTTAACTGCCAACATGCCTGAAACAAAGGATAATGATTTTACCTGGAAGGATTTTCAAACCCGTAACAATAGCGAGTTGGTTGCAATCCTTGGGAACTTTATAAATAGAGCAATGGTACTTACTCAGAAGTATTCTGATAGTAAGATACCTGCTCCCGGTGAAATTCTAGACTACGATAAGGAAACCATTGCCGAAATACCAAGAATTAAACAGGCCATTGAGTCGAACTTGGAAGAGTTCCGTTTCCGCGAGGCATTAAAGGAGGCCATGAACCTTGCACGTTTAGGTAATAAGTACTTGGCCGATACAGAGCCTTGGAAAATGTATAAACAAGACCCAGAGAGGGTTGCAACAATTCTTAACATATCGATGCAGATAACTGCAAACCTTTCCATACTGCTTGAGCCATTTTTGCCTTTTACTGCGAATAAAATCCGAAAGATGATTGATTTTGCTGATAATAAATGGGAGCATGCAGGAAGTGCCAATCTTTTGAAGGCTGGACACAAGTTAAATCAACCCGAATTATTGTTCGATAAAATTGAGGATGAAACAATAAATGTTCAACTAGCTAAATTGCAGGCAACAAAAGAGGCAAATGCACAGAAGCAAGTTGTTAATGTTCAACCACAGAAAGACGCTATTTCCTACGATGATTTTTCGAAAATGGACATCCGTATTGGGAAAGTACTAGAAGCAGAGCGAGTTCCTAAAACCCAAAAGTTGATGAAATTGAAGGTTGATACAGGAATTGATACAAGAACACTTGTTTCTGGAATAGCAGAACACTTTACTCCAGAGCAGGTTGTTGGACGTCAGGTTTCAATTCTTGTAAATCTCGAGCCACGTAGCATCAAAGGAATTGAGTCGCACGGAATGATTTTAATGGCCGAGGATGCTGACGGAAAACTAAAGTTTGTTCAGCCTTCGGATGAAGTTGCAAACGGCTCTACGGTTAAATAAACGCACATGAATATTAAAACAAAACCCTCAAGAACTTGAGGGTTTTGTTTTATATACTTAGCAGCCAAACCTTATCACTTAGCCTCTGGGCTTTTAATCGCTCCAGTTCTCGTAATGCTCTGTCCCTGTTTGTGAATTTATAAACCGCTACACGGTACATATTATCTGTTTGCAGCAAGATTGGCCTATAGCCTTTTGCTGACAGTTCTTGAATCAATTTTTGAGCATTGTTTTCCTGTGAAAAACTACCAGCTATAATGTAAAAAGTTTTGCTCTCGAGTGTAGAGGTTTCCTGATAGTACAAAGCGGCTTTTTTATCGGTAACGGCAATTACTGGCGATTTTTCGGGTTGAACTGCTTTGGCAGTATCAGTCGAATTAATGTTCTCAGTAGTTTCTAAAGAGTCACTTGTTGTTGCAACTGAATCTGAAGACAATACCACTGCTTCGCTTTCAGGCGTAGTTTGAACTACCTGATTCTCGCTACTCGACTGTATGCTCTCCCAGAACCGGAGTTCTGGTACAAAAACCAAAGTTGCAGCAATAGCCATTATTGCAAGAATAATCAACGCTGGAACAAGGATACCTTTTTTAGATTGAGCCTTTGGTGCCGGTTTGGGCTTATCTTCTTGTTTTACAATTGGTTTTGGCTCTGATTTAACGGTCGGAGTAACTATGTCTACTTTTTTCTTCTCTGTTACTTTTGTGCTTACTTCAACCTTGCCAAGTCCAAATGTTTGGCTAATAACATCATCGGATGAGTTTAATTCTATAGTTCCACTAGAGTTTCTTTTTAAAACACCAACTCCAGGAAATACAACCTCTGTGTTAGACTCTAGTTTTTCTTTAATCCCAGCAACAAACTTTTCAACAATCTCTGTGGCCTTCCTATGGTCTAAATTGAAACTTTCTGCCACAAAGTTTTCCAATGCCTCATCGTTAAACACCCTTTTTGAGTCAAAAACAAAAAACTCACGTGGAGGATCGAACGATTTACCATCGGCAGAAGGAGTGGCGGGTTCGTATCGCTTTACAAAACTGCCTAAGCCCGGAAGGCTTACAAATTCTAATCGGGATAGAAGTTCCTGAATAGCAGATTCTAATTCCAACTTACAGTTTGTTTAGGGTTAACAGACAAAAGTATAAAAATAATTGAGTTATATCAAAGCCGGAGCAAATTGTTGAAAAAAATTAATTGGTTGATATTGAAAAATTTATAGAGTTCAACCTTTCTCAACAAAAAAACCGCCTAATTTAGATTAGGCGGCTATTGTTGTCCTGCAAGGATTCGAACCTAGAATCTTCTGATCCAGAGTCAGACGTGTTGCCAATTACACAACAGGACAATTTTGTATAAGCAAATATAATTGGTTTTGCATTTAGGTGTACAATTGATTAACACATTTTTTAAAAAAAGATTCCGGGACAAAGCCCGGAATGACCTTTTGAACAATGGTATGTGTTTATTGACCCGCAATTTTAGCCCAAGTATCCTTAAGTGTAACGGTACGGTTAAATACCAACTTGTTAGATGCTGAATCGTAATCGACACTGAAATAACCCAGACGCTCAAATTGGAACTTGTCCAAATGCTTAACGTTTTGTAGCGATGGTTCAAGCAATCCTTCAATTACTTTTAGCGATTCAGGATTGATTGACGATTTCCAGTCGGTTCCCTCCTCAACATCATCGGGATCGGCTTTTGCAAAAAGTCTATCGAACAAACGAATCTCAGCCCTAACGGCATGCTGTGCCGATACCCAGTGAATGGTTCCTTGAACCTTACGTCCATCGGGTGAGTTTCCTCCGCGCGATGCAGGGTCGTATGTACAACGTAGTTCAACCACATTGCCTTGAGCATCCTTAATCACCTCTTCACACTTTATGAAGTAAGCATATCGTAGTCGCACTTCCTGTCCTGGAGCTAAACGGAAATATTTCTTTGGAGGATTCTCCATAAAATCGTCTTGCTCTATGTATATCTCACGGCTAAAGGGAACCATACGCTTACCAGCCGATTCATCTTCAGGATTATTGGTTGCTGGTAACTCCTCCACTTGCCCTTCGGGATAGTTGGTGATAACTACCTTTAGTGGATTTAGTACAGCCATACGACGCTCGGCGCGCTTGTTCAAATCTTCGCGTAAGCAGAACTCAAGCAATGAGAGGTCAATAACATTATCACGTTTAGCAACACCAACCTTTTCGGCAAAGTAACGGATTGACTCTGGAGTGTAACCCCTACGGCGTAGTCCGCAGATTGTGGGCATTCGTGGGTCGTCCCAGCCCATTACAGTTTTCTCCTGAACTAGTTGCAATAATTTACGCTTACTCATCACTGTATAGTTGATGTTTAGGCGCGCAAACTCGTACTGGTGAGATGGGAATAT
This sequence comes from uncultured Rikenellaceae bacterium, assembly GCA_964617235.1. GTDB lineage: Bacteria > Bacteroidota > Bacteroidia > Bacteroidales > Tenuifilaceae > SB25. Next base: position 4,552 of record CAZTVY010000063.1, read on the forward strand.
TTCAAGTTTCTCAATAAACCAATCGTAAAGTGGACGGTGAACATCGAACTCTAAAGTACAGATTGAGTGTGTGATTTGCTCAATGGAGTCGCATTGCCCGTGAGCGTAATCGTACATTGGATAAATGCACCATTTATCGCCTGTGCGGTGATGTTCGGTATGGATAATACGGTAAAGAATTGGGTCGCGCATTAGCATATTGGGATGCGCCATATCAATTTTTCCGCGTAAAACCTTCTCGCCATCCTTGAACTCGCCAGCGCGCATACGGCGGAACAAGTCGAGGTTCTCCTCAACAGAACGATTTCTGTAAGGGCTATCTTTGCCCGGCTGTGTAACGGTTCCACGGTTTGAGCGAATTTCTTCCTGGGTTTGGTCGTCAACGTAAGCTAGCTGCTTTTGAATTAATAGTTCTGCCCACTGGTAAAGCTGTTCAAAATAGTCCGATGCGTAAAACTCATTGGCCCACTTAAAACCTAGCCACTCAATATCCTCCTTAATTGAATTTACGTACTCCACATCTTCCTTAACAGGGTTTGTATCGTCGAAACGGAGGTTAGTTTTACCATTGTATTTTTGGGCTAGACCAAAGTTAAGGCAAATGGATTTTGCGTGACCAATATGTAAATATCCGTTGGGCTCTGGGGGGAAACGGGTTAGAACCCTACCTCCGTGCTTACCTGTGCGGATATCCTCTTCAACAATCTCCTCAAGAAAATTCTTAGTTTTTTCGGCTGAGGTTTCAATTTTTAAATTTTCGCTTTCCATTTGTTTACAATTAATTCAAGAAGGCAAAATTAGAAATTTGTGGATAATAATACGGGTTGTGGTTACAATTTTTTAATACAGTTGTTATTGGATAGATTGGAGTGATGGAGTTTTGGAGTAATGATGGCATATTCATCAATAAAAAAACGGTTGTAATTGCTACAACCGTTTTAACAAAAACCACCAACAAAGCTATTCAATTATAAAATTAGTGTCGTACGAAGTAAATTTGATATTGCATTTTGCATCAGCCGCAGTTGAACCTTCAAAAATTCTTTTTGAATCAGTTTTGTCGGAGAGCGATTTGATTTTAAACTTATCGGCTGGGAATGTAATATTACCATAGGTAGACGAAAAGTTTAGGTTGAACTGCTGTGAATTATCAAGTTTCAGGTAAACTTTTCCATAGGTGAATTTGCCCGACAATCCTTTGAAGTTTGCAGAGGTGTTTTTTACGTAGATATCATCATCGTAGGAGTTTGGGAAATCAAGAGAACCGTTCGCTCCATCCAATCGGAACATATCGTACTTCGACTCACTGCAGTTTAGGCTGCCCACAATTCCTAAATAATAGTTGTTATCGTATGACGATGGAATAATCAATTCGCCAATATCACCAACTCTTAAATCAGAATACTTTGCGGAGAAAGAGATTGACTTAAAGTTTTTTCCGAAAATATCGCTGTCGTATAGTTCAAACTTCGAATCACCAGTATCGCCATTAAGCCTAAAAGTTGAATACTTAGCGTCGGCAGTAATTTTTGATAGTTGTCCAACAACAAAGTCATCGTCGTACGAAACAATGCTTAGGTCGTTTGTTTTTTTGATAATTAACTTTGAGTATTTTGCATCGACCTTAACATTGCCCAATTCGCCGGCGTCAATATCGGTATCGTAGAGCATGAATGTTGAATTACCCCCATTGCCGATGTTCGCCTTTGAGTATTTCATATCGAAATTTCCGGTAGAGCCAAAATTGCCCATTACGATATCTACATCGTACAAATTCAATTTTACATCACCTTTTAAGTTGTCAATTTTAACTTTGTTGTATTTGCTTTTTAATGTGAATGCCAAAGTTGCGGGCATCCAAACTTTATAGTTAGTTTTAACTTTTTCAATGGAAATTTTATCGCCCGTTTTGAGCGTTATTTTACTGCTTACACCCATAATTTGAACTTGGGATTTTATAAATTCTGTATTAATATCTAAGGAATTGGCCGATGAATTTACCTCAATACCTCGGAACGCTTTAAGTAATTTATCCTCATCCTCCTTATCGCCTCCGTTGAAAATAATTTCGCCAAATATTTTAACCTCGATTTTATCCCAAACAATTATTTCCACATCAGAATCGTACATATTTAGTGAGAAGTTCCCCGATGAGGATATTTCATATGTTTTCTCAAACGAATCCTTTTTTTCATTCTGATTTTTTGAGAATACATTGGTGCATATTAATGTTAATGCTAGAGTTATTTTAAATATCAATCCTACGCTTTTCATAATTCTTGTTTTTTTCAATTTCGTTCAACATTCTTTGAAGCATCAGAACCTTTTTGTTGTAAAGGTCCATCAGCGATTCAATAATCTGTGGGTTTGGCCCATACTGTTTCAAATCCTTAGAGTATTTCTCTATTAAATCGTCAATGTACTTAAGGTCGTTTAGGTTCGTGGGAAGTTCGTTAAGGTTATAGTTTGCCTGATGAATTTGTTGGGTGTAGTCCTGAATTTGAGCTTTTAACTCAACCTCCTGCTTTGCCAAGTTTGGGTCGATGTTTACAAAAATCAACTGCTGCTTTGGCTCAGCATTCCAGAAATGAACAGCAACAAGCGTTACAGCCACCGATGCGGCAACCGCCGAAGCATATTTCCAAATGGACAGGCTACGATACTTTTGCTTACTGTTCAACGATTGCGATATGCCAGCCCAAAGGAAATCCTCGTCAGGTTTTTCCACATCGAGCCGCTGTCTATTGTTCCGTATATAATCCTCAAACTTCATATCCTTATTCGCTAAACGGTTTCATTTTGTTCAATCATCTCCTTAATCCTCATCTGTAGAAGAGTTCTTGCACGTTGGTACTGCGATTTTGATGTGGACTCCGAAATACTCAACATATCGGCAATCTCCTTGTGCATATAACCTTCCATTAGGTAGAGGTTTAGTACAACTCTGGCCTTTTCGGGTAGCGATTTTATGGCCTCATGAACCATCTCTGGGGATATTTCCGGAAAATCCTCCTCATCGTGAACATCATCAACCAGGTGCAAATTGTCAACATCGGTAAACGAGTTCTTTTGCTTTCGCAAATGATTCAACGATTTATTAATCACAATCCTTTTTAGCCAAGCCCCAAACGTACACTCACCCTTAAACGATTCCAATCCATTGAATGCACTTACAAACGATTCCTGCAGGATATCCTCCGCATCGAATTGGTTTGCCACAATTCTAATGCAGGTATTGTGCATTGCCTGTACATACATCTTGTAAAGTCTATACATTGATTGTTGGTCGCCGCCGCGGGCACGCTCAACTAACCTCTGTGTAATTTCAATGTTATCGGAGTCCAAAAGCAAACTTTTTACTATAATGACACAAGAAAATGAAAAAGACGGAAAATTATCTGAAAATTTTTGAGTTTTTTTGCAAAAAAACAGAGGAACAAATTTTCCTATTGTCCTGAGTCTAAAATCTGAAATAATCTTAAAATGGCCATAATACAAGTCGAAAATATTGAGTTCTACGCATACCACGGATGTTTTCAGGAGGAGCAGGTGGTTGGGAACCAGTTTTTGGTTGATATTTTAGTGGAAACCGATACCACTAAAGCACAGCTTAGCGATAAACTCCACGACACAGTAAACTATCAGGTAATCTATAATCTGATTAAGGAGGAAATGAAGGTAAAGTCGAAGTTGCTTGAGCATGTTTCGGAGCGAATAATCAGTTCAATTCACTCCAACTTTCCTGAAATTACTCGAATTCAAGTTAAAGTTTCGAAAATGAATCCACCCTTAGGGGGTAAAATTGAACGAGTTAGCGTCACGCTCGAAAGAAATTTTGCATAGATTGACCCGTAAGTTTTGAGATTTGATTTTTTTTGTATCTTTGCGGGCACAATAATCGGTACCTTGGCCGAGTGGCTAGGCATCGGTCTGCAAAACCGACTACGGCGGTTCGACTCCGCCAGGTACCTCAAAAGAGGACATCTTCACGAGGTGTCCTCTTTTTGTTTATTTAAGTCAGACGGGTATATTTACTTTATATAAAAATATTTCTTATGAACCTTTGTTTAGCCCTTGCCAGCTTACTTCTCTTTAGCCTAGAAAACGATACTGTTACCAATGAACAATTCAAAAAAGAATTTAAAGGAAATGTAAAAGAAGTAACTTATTATTTCTATAGTGTTGCTAATATTGAAAAAGACCATATTAATCCAGACACAATCAATCCTGAAAAACAGACTAAATTAGTTTTTGATAACAAGGGAAACACAATTGAGCGATATAATTTTTGGAATGATGAAGTATCTTATGTCTACAAGTATAAATACGACAATAAAGGAAAAGTATTGGAAAACCAATACTATAATTATATAAGCAATATTTCTTCCAGACAAACACATATATATAATGAAGATTCAAATGAGGTAGAATGGTGCATTTATGATGACAAGGATAGTTTAACTTCCCGCTGGGAGTGGGTTTATCATAAAAATGGGAAATTGGATAAGTTAGTTGCAATTTCTGATAGTAAAGTATTATGGGACAATGAATATGATTCATTATGGAGAAAAACAAAACTTTACACTTACTCAAATGATAGTTTAACAAAACGTGAGTTTTGGGAATATGATGATGAAAACAATATGGTTGAGCACACTTCATATATTGGAAATGAAAGAATATGGCACTCAACTTTCAAGTATGATAGTTGTGGAAATAGAATTGAAACTATTCGAACATCTAGGAATGGAACTTTGACTTGGACAAAGGAAGAGATTACTAATAAAAATGGAGTTAAAACTGAAAAAACATTTTTTTTAGATAGCAGTGGCGCTATTAAATTTTGGACATCTCTTAAGATAGATTCAATTAATCGTGAAACAGAATCAATAACCTACAACAACAAAAGTCAGATTACCAGAAGATTCGTAAATAAAAAAGATAAAAATGGTATTACAATTTCTACAATAATGACTGATTCAACAAGCAATCTAGAATCTGCCTCATTCTATGAATTTAATGATAAACAGGATTTGATTGTCCAATCAAATATATACCCCAATTCAAATAGTTTCTATACTGTCTACAGTTATGAATACGACAGCAAGAATAATTGGACTAGAAAAATAACTTATCGTAATGGCTTAGCCTATTGTGTTGAGAAACGCGAATTTGTGTATTTCGAAGATTAGAATCTATAGTCTGCTTTAGTAAACCAACAAATTACATCCTCTTATAGGCGCATTATCCATTCTACCCATTACCTCAAAACTGCCATCGGCAAAGAGTTTTCCCATATCCTGGGTTTGAATAAATGAGCAAGAGTTTACGTTGGCTAAATCTATAACATTTATTGCTCCACTACTTGCAGTGGTTTTGGAATGTAGCGGGTCGTAAGGGTCTCTTACAAGAATTTTCATCCACGGTGGGCAACGGAAGATTCCATTTCCGTTGGAGTACGCTTGCGAAAGCAGCTCGGTCATTCCGTACTCGGAGTGTATTGCTTCAACCCCAAACGATTTACAAAGAATGGAGTGTAGCTCCTCGCGTATCATCTCCTTGCGGCGGCCTTTCATTCCACCTGTTTCCATTACAATGGTATGGCTAAGGTTGAGGTTAAACTTTTCTGCCAAATCGAGCAAAGCAAACGTTACGCCTATCAGCAAGCATTTTTGTCCGCTGGTGTTTAGTTTTACCAACAAATCAACCAATTCGTCGTACTGGTTTAGGAAAAAGCCACTATTGGGGTTATTGCTTTGCATTATCAACTCATCAACCATATACACTAGCGATGAGCCTGTACGTTCAAGGTAAGCTGGGAGCAGTGCAAGAATGCAGTAATCGCTGGGTTTTCCGTAATACAGTTCAAATCCTTTGGTAAAGCTATCAACATAAAGCGATACATCTGAAACTTGATGCTTACTGGTTTCAGTACCAGTTGTGCCGCTGCTGGTGAATACAATTTCAGGCGAAAGGTTGTTGCCAATTATATTGTGGGTTTTGAAGAATTGTATGGGTAAAAAAGGAATCTTCTCAATGGTGTCAACACTATTTAGGTTAATTCCCAAAAGGGTTACATACTCGTTGTAAACCTTGATATTATGGAATTGATAACGAAAAACCTCAAGCGCAATCTCCTGAAATTCCTCGTTACTGGATATGTTGAATATTTTGGATTTGAAGTCCATACATAATAAAAGAAATAACCCTGTCAGGGTTTTAAACCCTGACAGGGTTGGTGACAAAAAATTATCCTCTAATAGCCTTAATGCCTGGAAGTTCTTTACCCTCCATATACTCCAACATAGCGCCACCGCCAGTTGAAACGTACGATATTTTATCGGCTAGTTTGTTCTTGTTAACAGCTGCAACGGAATCGCCACCTCCCACAAGACTGAAAGCACCTTTCTCGGTTGCAGCAGCAATTGCTTTTGCTATTTCTGATGTTCCTTGAGCGAATTTCTCCATCTCAAACACTCCCATTGGACCATTCCAAAGGATTGTTTTGGACTCAGCAATAACTTTCGACAGTATTTTAATTGACTCTGAGGCAATATCCAATCCCATCCATCCATCGGGGGTTTGGTCAATTGCGGTGATGTTTGTGTTGGCGTTAGCATCAAAGGCATCGGCATTAACAGCGTCAACGGGAAGGTAAACCTTTACACCTTTTGCTTTAGCTTTCTCCAATAGTTGCTTTGCAAGGTCGAGTTTATCCTCCTCGCAGATAGATTTACCAATCTTTCCACCCTGTGCCTTAATGAAGGTG
>CAZTVY010000064.1:0-11173 GCA_964617235.1 uncultured Rikenellaceae bacterium
TTCATCTGATCCAATTTGAGCCGTTTTAACAAGTTTGCCCGTTAGATTATATATTCCGTAATACCTTGCCCCAACTTCCTGAGCATTAAGCTTAAGGGTAAACTGATTTTGAGCAGGATTAGGGAATGCAGATATTTCATTCTGCAAAGATCTTCTCTCATCTTTGGGATTTTGTAATTCAACCTTGCACTTACCTAGGTAATCGCCATGGGCAAGATGAGCGGGAACAGCCTCCTTGGCAACAGTAATGGAGCGGCCGTTATGGCAAATTGTAACTTTTTTTGCAAAATCGATTTTGTAAAAATACACATACTTATAGGACAATGTCCATTGTTCGTTTACCCAGTTATAAAAAAATACTTCTCTCAATAAACCGAACTCATCATATTTGTATTCCCTGAGTTGACTGTTTTTCAATACTGATTCACCCACAACTGAAGATTTCGGAGCAACTTTGTAAAGAGCCTGAATCAACTTATCGTATTGATATGTATATTCTGTTGATTTTATAAGTGCATCATAAGAACTATTGTAGGTTAAAAATGCCTGAATGAGGTTTTGAGAGTTATAACTATATGTGCTGTATTGATAATCGTAAAATGCTCCTGCTTTATTGGTTAATTGATACAAACTGTTTGCAATAAGGTCTCCTTGGTAAGTATAGGTGTATTTTGAGTTTTGAAGCCATGAGTTATTTTTCCATACGTAAATTATTTCAGACTGCTTTAGATTATTCTGAAATAGTGATTCTTTTTTTTGTGAATTTACCTTAAGGCTACCAGACCATTTTTCAAGAACATCTAAGTTTTGATTGTTATTGTTGTCATAATAATAATTCCAAACCCATACCGAGTCTCGCGTTAAGCCTTCTAAAAGTAATAATGATTTTAGATTTTCTTTTATGTAGAAATAGTGACGAATGTTCTCTTTTATCCACTGTTCATTAACTGTATCCCATTTCATGTAATACATGGAGTCTATTTGGTCAGCATATTCAACAAACCGATTATCCCTCTGAGCATATATGCTACCCGTCATTAACAACAGCACTAAAATTATTATCAACTTCTTCATAGTTTCATCCACTTTGTTTACACCCAAAACAACAACTCTTTAAATATGTTTACAAAGTTACTTCCCATAAATACATAAGTAAATTTAATTTTGACCAACTAATTGTAATACAGGATAAATTACTGATATTCCGAAATAAAAAAAGCCGTTTAAAACGGCTTAATGTAAAATACAGTTTCTTTCTTAAACCATTAGCCTATCAAGAACATTAAAAAGTTCATTTTGAGCGTCTACAGACTGCTGTCGGCTAAACTCTTTCTTTTTAGAACTATCAACAAATTTCACAATATCACTAACATTGCGTGAATAGTAAACCATATTTCTTGAAAACATCACCTTGTCTACACCCAAAAACTCATCGCCCGCGAAGAATGAAACGGCGGGAGTTCCCATTACTGCAGCTTCGCGTGAAAACGTTCCTGCTCCTGTTAAAACAGCATTGGAGTAATAGCAAACATCCAATCCGTTTAGTGGCCCGTCGGGAATAAAAAGTTTATCGCTTTTCCCAACATAGTCCCTGTCTGCCTTGTAGCGAGGTAAGTACAAAATGTTATATCCTTTCGAAATAAGTGATTCTATTAACTCGGGCACAATGCTATTCCTACCGTTTGGGACATAGGATGCCTGAATATTTTCGGGGCGAACCGTTATAAAATCAGTGAAAGGAAATTTATCCAAGAATTTTGAGTCAGGCTTATAATCTGCAATATATATGTTCTCCTTAAAACCGTTATATGTAATTAATTGGTTTGGTTTAATGCCCATTCGGAACATTGCATCCTTATCAATATTGCTTGGGGAAATTACATATTTGGCAAACTTAGCATAAAGCCAATTGGGCGATATATCGTTATCGTCGAATACAAATGAGGGTTTGCGCTTTAGCCACGAGGCTAATGGAGCCTCGTAGTTTGTAGAAAAACTATAATCAAAATCTGAAACGTTTTTCAGCAATAGCAACTCTCTATTTAGAAGTTCAAAAACTTTAGAAAACCTATTTCTACCTCCATGCTTTCCATAAACACTATGGCTAAGGTTATTCAACTGAAGTAGTTTTGTGGTTTCAACAAACTCTCGAGCCGTTAGTTTTATTTCAACACCTTTTTTCTCATAATGCCTAATAATTGGCAAGAAGAAATTAACATGAGGTGGATTTGTAAAGTCGAACCAAAGTTTTTTCACAGAATTTTAATAAAAGGTTTATTTAAATGCAACCACTGTTTTCTTAGCATATACCTGCTGCCCAACAGACACGGATAAATTATAATTCGAAGGCAGAATTAAATCCACCTGACTTCCAAAGCGAATCATACCAAACCAATCGCCCTGTTTTATTGGTTGACCATTTTCAACATACGAATCAATTCTTCTTACTAGTTTGCTGGCTGTTTGAACAATACCAAAAAATTCGTTTTGCTCCGACCTAATAATCAATGTACTCCTCTCATTTCTAACCACAGCATATGGGTCTTTGAGAGAAAGAAAACTTCCATTAATGTGCTTATTAAGAACCACTTGTCCCGATACGGGTGCGCAATTTTTGTGAACATCAAAAGGGGTCATATTAATTCCAATAATCCATGACTCACCATTAATCAAATCGGTTTGTGTGATTTCAGATAAATGAGCAGTAATACCATTTTTGATGCTTATAGGAGTTTCTCCAGACTGAACTTTTCTGATATAAATAATATTACCATCGGCGGGCGAAACAATCTCGTTTGGTTTAGCGGTTAGGGTTCTCTTTGGGGTTCTCCAAAAACGAATCATGGTAATTATAAAACTAAAGCCCAAGATTGTTGGAATGCAAAAGATAAAATAAAAAATCTTGGATTTTATTGGACTGTAGGTAAATGCTAAAAAACAAAAAAGTATAGTAAAAAATACAACAAGCAAATTATCGGAATAGATAAATTTTGTGCTTATTCGAGTTTTCCTATGCAAATAAACATACCACAACGTGCTTAAACAGAGCACCCAAACTACAAATAATAAATGTGTCATCATCGGCTTAGTATTAAAAATGGCAGATAAATCTTTTCGTATATCCAAGGCATTATGTCATCCCAATTCCAAACTGCGTACTCCGTTGGTTTTTTCATTCTACAAAAGTAACCATATCCTTTAAATAAAAGTTTTACCTGAATAGGAATATCGGTTAAAGGATGACGAAACGATGCCTTTTTTGCTCCATTGTGAGGTACAATTTTATGCCCCACCAAATGATTATAGAATAACTCCAGAAACGGTGAGTTTGACTTGTTTGAAATAGAGTGCCATTTCCAGGTTCTAGTGTTAACCTCAAGGAACTTGAACAAACCATCGCGGTCGTCGAGCTTAAATTCAACCTCGCAAACACCATTATAATTCGTGTGCGCCAATATCTGCTCGGCAAATTCTTTAATTACAGGCAAGTCAACCACTTCGGCATAAGTAGTGGCATTACCAAAGTCCAATGGGTGTTGACGCATTCTGCAAGCAGTTAACGAAACAAACGATTCCCCTTCGAGAAATAAAAAACATGCAGAAAATTGATTCTTGCTTGGTCCCTTAATTATTTCTTGAATAATTATTTCGTCGCTTGGAATAATTGATAATGCTAACCGATAATAACTTAATAATTCCTGAGGGTTATTACATACAAAAACCTTCTTTTTAACTTTAGAGTAAAAACTATGCATTACGGCAGGCTTTATAATGCATGGGAATTCAATGTTAATGTTTGAAATATCTTCCTCGGATTGCGGATAGAATGTTTTGGGAAATGGGATGCCTAATTTTTCAACTATTCTATAGGTGTTTTTTTTGTTGTAAAACTTCTCAATTGTTTCCCACGAGTCTGTTGAAACGATAAAGTGTTTCGAAAGTCTATCCCTATTTTTACTTAGTAAGCAAACGTGCATATCGTTAGTTGGAAAAATTATCCAACCTTTATATTTTTCAACAAAGTATGACTCTTCGATATGCGTCAAAATATCCTCTGTCCTTACAAAATAAAACTTTTCGCAATACTTTGAATGTTTGGCTATGTTATACGGAGTATTATCAATAACAATCGAAGGAATATTTAATCGGCCAAATATTCTAACTATACCTAGTGCCTGAATGTGCCCTCCAAGTACAATTACTCCTACCTTTTTGTTTTCGCTAGACATATTTCGTACAATGAAATTATGCGATTTGAAACTGATTTTGTATCAAGCTTTAACTCAAAAATCCTTTCCCTACCATTAGATATTCCATGTTTGCTAATTACCTCCTTTACTTTTAAGGCAATATCATGGGGATTGCTGTCGCAAACATAGCAATTTTGAACATCCTTAATGTTATCGCGAACATCTCCCACATCGGTGCTAACAATAGGCAAATTACAAGCCATAGCCTCCTTAACAACGTTTACACTACCTTCCCACCTTGAGGTTAATAACAACAAATCGGCAGCATTCATGTAGTAGGGAATTAAATCGTTCGATTTGTTATAAACAGGTAGCAATTCCACATCACTCAACCCTAATAGATTATAGGCATCGCGAGCCAATGCAAAGTTCTTTTCTTCTCTACTAGGGTCTGCAACAAAAATTATTAACCTATTGGGTTTATTATAGTCTATTCTTTCCCTTGCAACCTGTTTAGATATTACATTAAATTTTTCGGTATCTACACCATTGGGCAAAACTACTGCCTTACGCATTTTAAGTAGTTCCTTCATTCTGTCGGTCTTAACAATAGTAATATCCCAACTAGCAAAATAGAAAAAACGTGCAAAAAAGCGCATTAAGCCCGAAAGATAAGCATCGGATCCCATCAGGGAGACAACTAAGGGAAACCGACCAGCCAACGATGCGGAAAATGCGCTTAAACTGTAATGAGCGTGTATTAAGTCGTAATTACCGCTTAAGAACTTACGCCGAATGCCCTTTATGCTTCTTAAGTAGCCCCAAAAGCCCTTTCCTTTGATTAAATAAAAATCAATTTCTATTCCTTCTTTAATTAAAGAATCTGCCTGATTTTTAACTAACACTCCAACATCTCCGGTATTTCCACTCGAAACAAAAAGAACTCGCATACTATTTTCTTTGTAGTATTTCCAACAAATGTTGTAACCTTAAATCGTAACAGGCATTTTTAGCATAATCGCCTTCTTCGAATACCCAATTGTCATTAACATATCGATAACGGCCTATTTTGTCGTCAACCATCATTTGAAAAGCGTCGCTCTGGCCAAAATAGCATTGCATTTCGTTAACCAGATAATCGCCATTACTATTCTCGAAAATATCAATGGCTAAGGAGTTAAACCCGAGTTTATCGGTTACTTGTTTTACAAAATCGAAAAGATTAAGTGGTGGATTTTCGTAGCCTTTCAGAAGCGAACCGCTGGCCTTTTCGCCAATTTTCAACTTTTTATGGGCAAAAAAAGAATCGCCAATTCTTACACACCTCCACTCAAAGCTGTGCTCAATATACTCTTGAAAAATTAAATACCCAATTTGTTTATCGCTCCTTTTTTCGCTGTAAATCTTAAGTTTTTTGATAATGGCTTTTGGATTTAGAACATAACGTAAGCCCCTCTTTAACAAACCACCCTTTTCGGTATTTGGCCCCCATCGCTTGGGTGCCCCTTTGGACGAAAATGTTTGTTTTATATAATCTAAAGCACTCTCTTTTGTTTTTAAAATCCTAACTCCACTCCCCGATGCCCCAATATTTGTTTTTGCGACTATTGGATAACTTGTGGTACTGCAAAAATCGTCGGCTTCGTGTTTACCGTAAAAAACATACGTTTTAGGGGCAGGTACGTTATTCGACGCTAAAAAATACGACAAAAACCGTTTATTCTCATATACCAAAACTTCGTTATACGACGGATATATTAAGCGTTTTAGAACATTATTTACTATGTATAGCCTTTCATCGTATAGCTGTTTCGATTTTTCGGAAACTCCCGGAGGGCGCGCTATAAACACATTTGAATCTGATTCAATTACCTTGTCAAGCCAGTTCTGGTGGGTTATGTCAATAATAGTAAACTCTAAATTATTATTGGTGAGCGTATCAATCCAAAACTTGGAGTCTTCCTTATACTCACTTGTAAGAATACAAATCTTAAATTTTGTCATAGCTATAGCGTATTCGAATATTGTTTAAGCTGCATGTAGTGCATTACAATATTGGAGTATTTATGCAGTTGACTTTCGGTTGTTAAACCTTCCTGCTGTTTTAACGTGCTTATTGCCAATTCAACGTTGTAAACCTGATTTATTGGACTTGCTTTTTCTAAAACAATTTCATTTAAATACTGTAAAAGGAAATTGGTATAGTTATTATTATAGGCGAACGTTGGAGGGTACTTTTTATTCTCGGTAAAATAACGGATAGTTTTAACTAACGACCAATACATTGGACCTTTTAAAAATTCAGCAGTACTATAGGTACCTTTTTTTGCAAAATACATATTGTCAAGTTGAGGGTAGAAATGGTGCTGTAGGTTTAGGTTGAATTCGAACATTGAGTATCGCTTAAATAGGTTTTTTGAATTCACATCCTGATTTAAGAAACTATACTGCGAACGGAACAACAGCTCTATAAAATCCAAATCTAAAAAGAACGGAGCCGAGCCTCCAAGCATACGGTTTGCAATTTGAATATCCTGGCTATGGTGTAAAACGCCAATCTCAAATAATGCATTAAACTGTTTTGTTTTTAAATCTAAATTAGAGTTCAATGTATTTAACTGTAATAGCTGATTTTTAATGCTATCGATATTCAAGTTTTCGACTCTTAAAAATCTTTCTTTTAACAGAGATGGAATTAAATTGAACTGAGACTCTCCTTTTTGCCAGAAATCCTTTATAAAATCAGTAAATATTAAATCGTCAAAATAAATTCCCATAAGAAGTTCGCCTCCCATATACCCATTATAGAGTAATGTATCGGCCCCAATTGTCTCCTTAATAGCATTTATGGCAAAAAGCCTATGCCCTCGGTGAATATTAATTAATGGATTATTCAAATTAATAACACTATTCGCAGCCTCCTCGAACCATGCTTGAGTTCTTTCTGGATTTACTATAATATGCTCTAAACCTGCACTTTTTGCCAGAATTCTGGCATAAACAGCATCCCTTGAATTTGGGCTACCATAAGTTAACCCAACAGGTTTAATGCCCAAATTTAGCAAAGCACACAAAGCTGTTCTGCTATCCTTACCTCCTGTTAAAGTTATTGCAGTATGAGCAGGGTTTAATGTTGCCTGGTAACTTTGAATGTTATCGGTAAGCAAACTAACAAAATCGTCAAATTCAGGAATGCTTTTACTTGATTGCAAAACTGACTCCGTATGCCAATACTTATTGAAGGTAACTGAGTTTTTACTAATACTAACAAATGTTGCAGGTGTTGAATAACGAATATTTGAGTTTACTGTTAGTCCATTTATTTCTCTGTTTAGTAACGATTTAACAGCCAAAGCATCTGTATCGATTTGCTCTTTTACAAGCGACGATAATACCCGATAATTATTTGAAATACAAAATGAATTATTGTACTGGTAATAAAAGAACTTACTAATTCCCAACTGGTCGTTAAAAACCTTTATGCAACTATCGGTAATTACAACAATTGTAAACAAACCCTTTATGTGGTTTGTTATTTCATCGCCATGGGCTTTATAAATGTTCTGAATAAATCCGATTGGCTGAGTAATAGGATATTCCCCTTTTGCACTATTTTTAGGTAAAACATAGCCATTAACAAGTACCTTAACGTTATTAGTTTCATTATTCTTTGAATAAACAGCTAAGTAATCGTTCTCAAAAAACAGGTTTAGCCCAAATTTACCTTGAGTAAAATTAAAATCTTTGCTACAAATCAAAAACTCGTTATACATAACCTTATGCCTTAACAAAAAGTTTTTTTACTTTCTTTAGGTTCGAGAGTTGAATTAACCGCTTAAACGGGTTTTGGTAATACCCAAAAAAATACTCGAAAACCCGATATATAAACCGCTCATTAAATTTTAACAGGAAACCTACAAACCGGCATTTCTCCTTTATCCGGTAAATTCGCCACTTATTCAACGACCACTTATTATAATCTACAGAGGCAGGTTGAACGTAGTTCCCCTGTAGCTCCTTTGTTGTGTTGAATTTAAACTGCATAGTTTTAAGCGAACACGAAGCAATTAATCCAATTTTTGTTTTGCGGTACAATGCATACAATTTACCGTTCCGCCAAAAATCACCAAAAGTTAATCCGCCTAAACTATAAAAGATTATACCATTTTTATACCTCTCGTAAGGCTGAATGGTGTGAGGGTGATGCCCCATTACAATATCTACGCCCTCATCAACAAGCATTCGGGCTATTGTTACCTGCTGTTTTGTGGGATAGTACGAATAATCCTCGCCCCAGTGAATACTGCAAATTATTTTATCTACCCTTGGCTTTAAGCCGCGTACTTCCTGAATTACTTTTTCTGCATCAAAATAATTTATTAAAAGTTCGGGGAAGTGTTCTGTTTTGGGATTTGTTGATTTATCCACATAGGCCATAAACCCAACAGTAACACCATCGCTGTGGAAAGTTACCGGCTCAATATGATCCTTAAGCCATCCGGCTCCTGTGTGTAACACTTGCTGCTTATCTAAAAATGCAATTGTTTCCTTAAGCCCGGCCATTGTACAGTCGTAAATATGATTGTTAGCCAAGGACAGCACTTTAATGTTAAGTATTGAAAGGTATTGGGTTAGTGCATCAGTATTTGTTACATGAATTATTTTCTTATTTGTATTAAACTCCTTGCCAACGCAAAGGGGTGTTTCGAGGTTTGCAATAACAATGCTTTTTTCGGCATTTATTATTGGGTAAATATTTTTAAGCCTGTAGGCAGAATTAATAGAATCCGCAGCAATTAAACCATTGCAGGCAATATCGCCAATAAGTGTTATTCTACTGTTCACCTTGCTGAAGTTTATTAGCTGCTTCGCCCCTTAAAGTTCCAACTATAGCACCCAAGTAAAGCAAAATAAATGAGCGCAAGCCTATTCCCTGTATGGAGCCCGAAACAGACATTAATATCTGCGCACAAAGAATGGAGTAAAACGAAACCATTAACAGCCGAAACCGAGGATCGGATTTATTATAGTTCCAGTAGTGCTTCCCATCCAATAAAATAAGGAAAAGAACAAAAAACCAGAAAAACATACCAACAATCCCGGAACCATTTAAAACAACCATATAGTCGGTATGAAGCATACGGTTTGAGTTAAAAAAATAACGGTCGTTGAAAAGTTCGCTGCCAAAAAGTTTGTGCCCAATGCTCCCGTTAACCCAGGCATCAATAACCATTTCATACTCATTTACACGCCCTTCCTTCTCTAGCGATTCATCCGTAAGCTCAATTTCCTCGGAGCGAGCCTGAAACCTCTCATAAAACAGCTCATACCCACCCGGGAAAAGTAAAAATAGGAATAGCAAAACAAAAGACGAAACAACCACTAGCTGTGTAACACCCCGCTTAAGCCTATTAAAAAGTAAAAATATTATTATACTAGCAATAAACGATAACAGTACCGAGCGCTTAATTCCGACAACTGTAAAAAAAGTTGCAATGCCCATAAACGAGAAAAATAGATACCTGTACTTATCCTTAACAACTGGGAAAATATTGAGTGCAGCAAAAAGTAGCACAAGTGTCATTTTTGTAATATTTACGCTGCCAGCACCATAGTATAAACTATCCTCAAGATAATCGGACTCCCCTACCTTAAATACATTGGCAATAATAATTGAAATTAAAAATATTCCGAGCGCAACCAAGTACGATAAGGTTAAACTGTAAAACCTTTTATAGCTATTAATAAAGTAGTAGCCTATAGGGTACATTAATGTTGCTATGGTAAACTTAAATAGACCATAGAACGACTCGGTTAGGTTTGTTGAAAGTATGGTTAGAATTGTATAGTATATTACAAAAGAAAGAAACCACAACGATGTTCGGTTCGATGGGTAACCTTTAAATACAAAAACAGTTGTAAAAATAGCCGCTATAAAACCTCTAATGGTTCCAGGGTTTAAGGTTCCCCCAGGAAAAAAACCTGTTGTGTTTTCTGCTACGGCAAAAAGAATTGGTATAAAAAAAACGTACTTTAAAAAAAAACTATCCTTGTAGTTTAACATTTGTATCAAAACAATTTTTTGAAATCGTCAATTTCTCTTATTAATTCAATATTTGCTGCCCCATAATCATTGTGTACTCCTTTAAAACCTACGACAGGATAAATCCATGCATACTTATTATTATTTTTTTGATATAAGTTTGCAGAAGATATAAAACTACAAATAACAGAATTCGAAATAGCATAAGTTAATAATTCTGCAGGAATAGCCTCAGTAATAAAAGTACAATCATTATCAATAATTTCTCTATATACCCCTAAATCCTCATTACCTTTAGCTTTGATAACAATTGAATACCCTTTATTCCTAGCAAAATCTATCATTTCTCTTAAAAAAGCAAGTTCTTTTTCCTTATAATGCCAAAATTTTCTGGTGTATCCCATTGCTAAATACAAAAAAACTTTTTCTTTTGATTTTAAACGTTCATCAATATTAAAATTAAAATCATTAATTGCTAAATTAATAGTGTTTTCGTTAAAATCAATGTCAATCTTACTAATTTTAGACCTTATTCTCTCTCTAACATTTTCGGGATTAATCATTAACACTTCGTCAATATCATTATTCAAACCCCACGATTTTACAATCTTAACATCATACTTTTTAAGTATTCGAAAATAAATAAATTTCAGAAAATTTCTTAAAAAGAAACTTAGGTCAAACCTACTCCTATAATAACCTGCAATACCTTCTTGTAAAAGAATAACTTTACAGCCGTAAAGTTTTTTGAAAAGTCTTATAATATATGTATTAAATAGCAAAGCGTCATGATATAAAAATAAGAAATCTGTATCATTTATAAATTCCTTTATCAATTTTTCGTAGGGAACTTCATCGCTAGCTGGCAAATCATTAAAAATATTCTGTATGACAATATATTCAAAAGGTAGATTGTATTTGTCAATAGTTAAGCGTCTTG
>CAZTVY010000065.1:0-10953 GCA_964617235.1 uncultured Rikenellaceae bacterium
TATCAAATAAATATATAACTTTAATGAATTTATAATAAAAATTAATTTAAATTTTATACTTTTCAATTCAAAATAAAATTGATTTTATGCGTCAATTTGTGTCGTATAAGTATCATTTTATTAAACAATAAGTAATTATTAAATCTATTTTGAAAATGAAAAGAATAATAAAATTATCAGGATTTGTACTTGGCTTACTGATGCCTATGTGCGTATCAGCCCAAATGGATAATTTGGCCAATATGAGTGCAAAATGGATTCGTGCTAATGCGCGTAATGCGCACTTGATGGTGCGGATATCGTTAATTACAATCCTGCGGGATTAGTAAAACTCAACGATGGCATGTATTTTAGTTTGAATAATCAAACACTTTTTCGGAATCCACAACATTCGTTTGACTTAGGCCTAGGTGCAGGTAAACAATCTTTTGAGCAGGATGGCGCTGATTTATTTTTACCATCATTTTATGCTGCGTTTAAAAAGGATAAATGGGCTGTTTCATCGGGTGTTTATGTTACAGGAGGTGGTGCTTCAGCAGATTACCCAGAGGGTTCAATAAATACAACACTAATGGGTTATCAATTCTTATCCACATTGGCACCAATGGGATACTCCAACTTTAATAATCAAAGTTTGAAAGCATCATCATACTACTTAGCTATTCCATTAAATTTCTCGTATTTAGTAACGGAAAAGTTGTCCTTTTCGATTGGAGGAAGGTATATTGTTGCAAATAACCATACAGAGGCAGGAATGGTGTTCCACGGCACTTCCCCAGATTACAGCATGACTGTTGATTATAAAAATGAAGCGAGAGGATTTGGTGGAATTATTGGTTTAAACTATGCTGTTTCGGAAAAACTAAACCTAGCAATCCACTACGAAACAAAGGTTAAACTAGAATTTGAGGCTAAAGACAATAAGGGTACATATAAGGATTTAGCACCCGATGGTGCAAAATCTGACCGCGACTTACCTGCAGTACTTTACACAGGTATATCCTACAAGATAAATGAAAAACTAACTACTGCATTAGATTTTAACTACTACTTCCAAAAGGGTGCAGATTGGGGTAAAAATAGTAGCGGCAAAGAAATCTCGGAGATTGCTGGCGATTGCTATCATATCGCTTTAGGCACATACTATCAATTGTTACCTAAACTTCAATTAAGTGCTGGCGCAAAATACATTCACTTTGGGTATTCCAATCAGGAACAATACTATACCCAGCTGGGTGCTTACGAAGCAGTCAAATACGATAATATCAACATCGGAATTGGTGCGGGTTATAGCGTAACAGATAATGTTCAGATTGACCTAGGCATTGGACGTACATTCTGGACAGATAAATCGATTAAAGCAGAGAACTGGCCCTCAAAACCAAGTGTTGATATTACAAACAAAGCCTATGTAATTGCCCTTGGATTGGATATAAGACTATAGAGTTGATAAAACAAAGCCGCCCTTTTTGTGGGCGGCTTTTTGTTCAAACTATCTCCAAAATTTTCTACTTGTTATACACAGGAGCCTCGATACGCTTAACTTTAAAGTTTCCTTTTATGTGAAAAGGAGGAATTTCTTTTTTAGTTGGTTCGTAAAAGTCGCCTTCATAGGTTCCTTCAATATAATCTCCCACAGCGCCAACTTTGGTTACTGTAACATCTGCATCTTGGCTAACAAGATAAAAATCGGCAATGTACTTTTTATCAACCATTCCTTCATAGATTGACACATTGCAATACATAGTTGATGTACCAGGCTGAGCCGTGTAGATTTCCATCTCGTAGTTTGCATATAAATTATTGCCTAAGTCAATATTCATAATCGGTTCAATAATCATTCCGTTCTCAACTTTTTTGCCGATAAAACTTACGAGATACCCTTCATGGTCGTCGGGATTTCCAAGATTAAAGGTTGGATTAGTGTACTGGTTTTCTCCAACTTGGAAAGTACCAATAATGGTCATAGAGTTAGCCGCGGCTTCATCATCTTTCTCGCACGATACAAATGTTGTTCCTACCAAGGCAAACATCACAACAAGAGAATGTAGTTTTTTCATAGTTTATGTTTTAGAATTATAAATAAAAATAATCATTTATTGCATATAAATGTTTGTTAATCTTTCTTTTTGAGAGATTTAAAATTGTTGTTTAATCCAGAATAGCTGACTAAATCGCAGTAAACCGAACCAACAAAAATCTCGAAACGGATGCGAATGGGTATGAAATTTTCATCGTTGGAGAACCAAATTGTCATATCATCCTTGGATTTGAATACACGACCTGTTAACACTACTGGCATAAATTTCATACAACGGATCTCTCCAACCTTTGTTTTAACTGTTTCGTAACCCTTAAATCGAACCATTAATGGATACTTCTCATCGGTAAAATATGAATCTACCACATAAAGTTGGTCTTTTTGTGGAGGTGCCTTTAGAACTAGATTGCGCAAATAGTAGAACGACGATAGAATATCCTGACAGCCCTTGACAACAACAACCTCACCAGTAATTGTACTGTTTACAATTGATGAATCCTCCCTACTCCAGTGGTCGAAAACCTGAGTACTGTAGTGTTTATAACTACCTTCATGGATATCTCTGATGGAGTAGTATGGCCAGTCGGTTTCGGGATTAGTAAAACTCTGGTAAGTATCATTTACGTTGTAAAGTGTATTGGCAAGCCCAGTTGTTCGTCCATTCAAATAAAGATGATTGGCCTCTTTTCCTTCGTAATCACCTTTTCTTACCTCCAAAACCGCTTCACCTGCATTTATAAAACCATAATAAATCTTATACTTCAACTTTTCGCCAGGTGTAAACGCTTTTTGTACTTGAGCGAAGGAATTGGTTGTTACAAAAAGTATAAAAATTAGGGTTGAGGCAAGTGTCAACCTATTGTAGTTATTGGTTTCCGGGCAGAACTTTGTTCTTGGCCTTAATGGCAACAAAATCCTTAAGGTAGAACGGTTCAAAGTATGCAATATCCTCAAATCTCTCATCATTATAGGCTTTTATAGCAAGTGGTAGCATAAAGCGTGCCGACGGCTCAAAATTATCGATAAAGATAGCATTTTGGTTTGAAATAACAGATTTACATTTAGATGCACCATTACCAAAGAAAACAATTTTTTTTGATTGTAGTTGTTCATTAAACGTTTCCGCTTCTACAATAATTGCACTTACATCGGTCATTCTATTCTTTTCATTGTCGAAAAGAGCTGAGTAAACCTCCATTCTGCGAGCGTCAATCATTGGGCAAAAAAATTGAGAACTATCAAGTTTTTGTTGGGTAACTATATCGTTAACCCCATAAACCATAGACTCCAAACTTCCGATTGCGATTAATGGCTTGTTGAGGGCAAAGCAAATTCCTTTGGCTAGCGAAACCCCTATGCGTAAACCCGTGTATGAGCCAGGACCTTTGCTAACGGCAATTGCATCAATATCCTTTATGTTGAATGAGAGTTCTTTCAACAAGTCCTGAATGAACACCGAGAGCTCCGATGCGTGCGATTTTGAATCGGCCACTTCTTTGTAACCCAACACACCTTTTTCGTTACCCAATGCTACCGAGCAAACGGTTGTTCCTGTTTCAATACAAAGAATATGTGTCATACGCTACATTCTAGAAAAAAGATAATTGTTGATTAATTCTCATTAACTCCAATAATGACTTGCAAATATAGCATTGTTAAAAACAAAAAACCAGAACGATTAATGAATCGCTCTGGTTTAGTTCTATTTATGGTTTAATACTACTTTTTGCTATCCTCTTTGAATAACTCTTCTTTTGTTTTAGCCTTTTTAATCAGCATTTTATCTTTAAGTTTGCGCGAAATTGCACTATAGGGCGCAGTTACTACTTCTTCGTCGCCAGTTAGGCCTTCGGTAATTTCAATGAACTGATTATCCTGAATGCCCGTTTTAACCTCAACAATTTTTGCTGAATCACCTTTTGTGATAAATACTATTTCTTTGGGTTTGTCTGTTTTAGTCGCGGTTTGAGTGTTTTCTACTTTTGGCTCTCCCTCTTTTTGGAATTCAGTTTTGGCATTCATAGATGAGTCAACCCTAACTGTTACGGCCTGAATTGGAATGGTAAGTACATTCTCCCGGGTTTGAGTTAAAATATCAACAGTAGTTGACATTCCTGGACGGAATGGGCTTTGGAGTTTATCGGAAATCAAGTCTTTGTATGAGTTTTCGAGGATGAAAGCACGAACCTCAAAGCTGGTAACCTGATCTGTTGTAACACCTGTAATGTTAGCGGAGTTTGCAATTTGGGTTACAATACCCTTGAACTTTCTATCAAGGTATGCATCAATTTCAATCAAAGCCGTATCGCCAATTTTAACCTTTACAATATCGTTTTCGTTAACGCTAACGCGCGCTTCCATTCTATTGAGGTTTGCAATACGCATAATTTCTGTACCAGCAAATTGAATTGTACCGAGTACCCTTTCGCCAAGCTCTACGTTCAATTTTGATACGGTTCCTGATATTGGTGAGAAAATAGATGTTTTGCGTAAATTCTCCTCTGCTTCTTTAAGCGAAGCTTGTGCGCTCTCAACATTAAAACTGGCTGCCTTAAGTTCTGATTGAGCTACCTCGAAGTTGGTTTTAGCGGCTTCAAAATCCGACTCCGAAATGGCCTTTTGGTCATAAAGTTGTTTGCTACGCTTGAATGCTAATTCACTTTGATTCATTTGTGCTTGAGCCTGAGTGAGTCTTGCATTGGCCGAGTTAACAGAAGCAATTGCTCTTTCCTTGTACGAAATATAGGTATCGGGCTTAATTCTAACCAACAGTTGTCCTTTTTCAACCCAGTTTCCTTCCTTCACGGGTAGTTCAATAATCTCGCCCGAAACCTCGGAACTGAGTTTAATCTCTACCTCTGGCTGAATTTTACCATTGGCAGTTATGGCTTCTGTAATAGTTCTTTTTTCAGGCTTTTCAACAAAAACCGATATTGTTTGAGGTTTGCCAAACCAACCTTTCTTTTTTCCTACTACAGCTATAATTATTAGCACCACTAAAGCGCCAATTAAATATTTTAATAATCCCTTTTTCATCAGTATAGTATTTAATTTGATTACGAAATTGTTTTGATTGTTTATTAAAGTTTAAGGGGTATTCCCTTGTAAAAATCTAGGATTTTTAATTTGAAAAGAAACTCGTACTTGGCTTGTAGCAAATCGGTTTCGGCTTTTGAGTACTTATTGCGAGCAGTTGTATAGTCAAAAGCAGTAATTAATCCCACGTTGAACTTATTCTCTGAGTACCTTAACGATTCCTCATTGGCAACTTTATTCTTGTAAGCAGCTTTTTGACGTTTTTGTGATGCCACAGCATCCGCTGTTGCTTGTTGAATATCTTTATAAAGTGTATTTTTTTCGGTTTCGAGGTTTAAGCGGGCTCTATCTAATGATATTTTAGCAGAGGTTACCTTGCTTTTATTTAAACCACCATTAAAAATCGGAATACTTAAACTTAATCCTACCGAAGCATTTGCATTGTTTTTTATTTGTGTAGCAAAAGGGTCGGCTGTTAGAAGTGGATTATCTGTTAACATTTTTGAGGCATTTGAGCCTAAACTTGCTTTGAGGGATAGTTGTGGTAAGTATAATCCCTTCGCTATTTTTAATCCAATTTCGGCACTGCTCACCCCGAGTTGAGAACCAAGAATTTGAGGCATTCTAGTTTCAGCGTTGGAGAATATTTCTCTTGCATTCAAAACCAATGTAGTGCTATCAACGTCTGGTAAAACTGGTTTTTGAATGCCAAAACCCTCAGGATTCTTTATCTCCAAAAGTTGGGTTAAGCCAAGGTATGCAATGTCTAGTTGGTTAAGTGAGTTTACCAGTTGCAATTCGTCCGATGCTTGCAAAGCCTCAACCTCTAAAAGGGTACCTTCTGGAATACTACCTGCTTCGTAAAGTTTTTTAGTTCTGTCAACTTGCATCTGAGTCAAACTAAGCTGTTTTTTTGATACCTCAACAAGCTCAAGTTGATAAAGAATTTGTAAGTATGATGATGCTACCGCTAGAGCAATGTCATTCTTAATTTTTTCAATATTAGCGTACGATGTTTTTAAATCGTATTGATTTTGCTTTATAGTATTAATATTTTGGAGTCCATCAAAAAGAGTTACACTAGAACTCAAAGAAAAGGATGTACTTTGAACCCACATACTGGTATCAGCATTAAGATACTTACTGTAAGAGTGATTCCCAGATAAATTAAGAGTAGGGAAGAGGCTTTCTTTTGAGCGTCTAAGTTCACTTTCGCTAGACCTTACGTTGAGTTCCTGCTGCTTCACTTGTAGGTTGTTTTGCAGGGCATACTCAACACATTGCTCAAGCGACCACGGCTCTTGTGCCCAAACAAACGATGGTATAACTATTAGTGCTGCAATAATTGCTTTTTTCATTGTATCAAATTTTACATTATAAGATGTTGGTGATAAACTAATGGTTTAAACAGTGTCGAAGTTAAATCTATTTTCAATTCGCAAAACTTAAACAAAGCTAAATTGTTTTATAATTCAACAAGTTGATATATAAAACATAAAAGAATAACTAAAAAAGACGAATCATTTTTTGTTTTGCTGCGTTTATATTAAAATATTGTTTTGATTTTGGGTTGGTATGCGTTGTTTATCTGTAGTTTTTAGCTTTATTGGGCTTACACCAATTTTTTATTGATAGATTTCGTAATTTGCGAGATTAAAATTTACGATAATATGCTAAAAAGAATTTTTACAATTGTTCTGTTTTCATTGGCGGTGATGAGTCTTAATGCTCAGATGGGAGAGATTCGTTTAAAAACAAAGCAGGACGTAAAGCCTGCCCGACTTGAAAAAACATTGTCATCGGATAGATTTCATTTAACTCTTAATTTTGATAAGTTAAACTGGAAGCAAAGCAAGCAGAAAGATGGCGAGGACTATAGTTTAATTTGGTTCGATAAGAGCAATTCATCTGGCGAAGTGGGCACGCCTCAATTGCCAGCCTACAAGAAACTTATACTACTGCCTTTGGGTGCATCGGTTAATGCTCGAATAGTTAACTCTTCCGAAACCGAACTTTCACTCAAAGATTATGGGGTTACAAAACCAATTATACCTGTTCAACCATCCGTTAGAAAAGATAAGGATTCTTTACAGGTGCCTTTTATGCGTAAAAAGGAGATATATGCAAAGCAAACTTATATTAAAAACCCTACGGTAAGTGTTGAGATTTTAGGCAATATGCGTTCCTATACCATCGCTCGAATTGTTGTTAGTCCTGTGGATTACAATCCAGTTGAAGGAAAAATAAAGGTTTATAATGATATTGATATTGAAGTTGATGTTATTGGTGGAGCAAAAACTACCAATGAAGCACCTGGCTTATCAAGCCCATACTTTGATATGCTAAGCAAATCGATGCTTAACACCACATCAACGATTTACGATAGTAACCCCGATAAAACTAAATATCCTGTAAAAATGCTAATTATTAGCAACAGGATGTTCGAAACGTCCTTGGCACCATTTATACAGTGGAAAACGCAGAAGGGATTTAATGTTACAACTGCTTACACAGATATTATTGGAACCTCATCTGCTCAAATAAAATCGTACATACAGCAGCAGTACAGTTCAGCAACGGTAGATGACCCTGCTCCAACTTTTTTGGTTTTTGTAGGTGATGTTGAACAGGTACCATCTTCGGGCGAAGGCTCTCAATCCAAAAAACAAACCGACCTTTATTATGCCAGTGTTGATGGCGATATGTTTCCTGAGATGTACTACGGCAGGTTATCGGCCACAACAACCCAACAACTCGATAATATTGTTAACAAAATTCTATACTACGAGAAATACCAGTTTGCAAATCCAGAGTACCTAAATAGAGTTACCCTTATAGCAGGCGAGGATGGAAAGTGGAACTCGCTTGTTGGCCAGCCAACCATTAAGTATGGAACAGCCAACTACTTTAATCCCAGCAAAGGTTTTAGCGTAGTTAATGAATATGGGGTTACGTCAGACCCTAACAACCCCTTGGCGCAGCCAGGCTACGAAAACTGCTATAATCCTGAAAAAATTGCCGTTGGTTTTATGAATTATACAGCACATTGTAGCGAAACAAGTTGGCAGGATCCTGCTCTATACATATCGTCTGTCAATGCATTTACCAATACCAATAATTATCCTTTTACTGTGGCAAACTGCTGCTTGTCAGCTGATTTTGGAACTAATGAGTGCATTGGAGAGACTTGGCTGAGAGGTGCTAATAAGGGCGCAGTAACCTATATTGGCTCATCGCCTAGTAGTTACTGGCTCGAGGATATGTACTGGGCAGTTGGTGCGTTCCCAATGGTGGGTACAAACAATGGGTATGTCCCAAGTTTTGCAGAAACTACCATCGGTGGTTATGATGCTCCATTTGTAAGCGATTATAAAACAGCAGGAGCCATGGTTTTTGCTGGTAACTTAGCTGTTACAGAGGCCGATTTGAAAGATTATCCTCAGCAAATCAACCCTCAGTACTACTGGGAGGCCTATAATATTTTAGGGGATCCCTCGTTAATGCCATATTTTACGGAGGCTGCTCAAAATGAAATTTCCTATGACCAAACCATTATTGTTGGGAGTAGTTCTTTTAATGTTAGCGCGCTTGAGGGAACTTATGTTGCAATTACTCGGGGTTCAGACATAATAGGAACTCAGTACTTTGACCAAACAGGAGAGAAGCCTATTCCAATTTATGGATTAGAAACCCCAAGCGATTTAACAATCACTGCGACTCGTGCGCAAACCATTCCTCACATTGGGACAATTAATGCCGTTGTAGCCTCTGGCCCTTATGTTACTTTGAACTCAATTACTGTTAATGATGCTCAAGGCAATAGTAATGGAAAGATTGATTTTGATGAAACCGTAATGGTTAACCTTGCTGTGAAAAATCTTGGGGTGGCCAAATCGACCAATACCCGCGTTTTAATTGAAAATAAAACTGGATTTGCCACACTTGCCAGCGCTGATTCGGTTTTTATTGGCGATGTAAATTTTGAAAAAGATAATAATATTGTTGTGGTAAACGATGCTTTTAAGTTCAATATTGCATCAAATGTACCTGATAAGACCACTGAGAAATTCTCTTTAACCTTTAGGAGCAATGAGGGCCAGTGGACATCTAGTTTAAACCTCCGAATTAATGCCCCTGCCATAACTTTTGGCGATTTTAATATTGACGACTCAAAAACTGGCAACAATAACGGTGCTGCTAACTTTGGCGAAATATTCTATGGCATTGTAGCAATTAAGAACACAGGAAATTCAACTGTCAACGATTTATCTGTAGCGTTCTCTATCCCCGATTCTATTTCGGACCAGATAATTTTATCGACAGAGTCGTTGAACAATTTTTCAGTTGACCCAGGAGAAACCGTTAATCTACAAGTAAAAATTAGCGTTAAGCCAAACAATAAATATAGTTACACTTACCCTCTATTGGTTAATGTATCTTCAGCATCATACAATCTTCTTAATCAGGAAAAGATTGTTTTGATGGATGTCACCTCAGAGAATGTTATACTGATGAAGAACCAAAGTATTAGCACTTGTTCTTCACTCTTTTTTGATTCAGGAGGAAAAACTGGCTATTACAGTAACAGTGAGAACTATATTACAACAATTACAAGTTCTTCCGGATATGGTAAAATAAAAGTATCGTTCTCGGAATTCTCCTTGGAGTCGAATTGGGATTTTCTGTATGTATATGATGGCTCTAGCACATCTGCAATGCAAATTACTGGAAGCCCTTTTACTGGTCCAAATCTTCCTTCCGATATCGTTTCTACAAACAATGCTTTAACCTTTAAGTTTACTTCGGACGGAAGTAATACTAGTTCTGGCTGGAGAGCAAGTGTGTCATGTCTTGAACCTGATGCTTTACCACTTTGCGTTTCAAACCCTTACCCAGCAAATAATAGTACAACCTTATTCCCCAATATACTATCATGGTCTGCTACAGAGAATGCTCAATTCTATGATGTTTACTTGGGAAATACTGCCGATAATATGGCTTTTTTAGGTAGGGTTTACGAATTAGGCATTAATGTGCTCTTGGAGCGCAACAAGGATTATTACTGGAAAGTTATTCCGGGTAATTACTTAGGATTATGTAACGAATCCTGTAATGTCTGGTACTTTAAAACCTCAAACTTGGCTGGAGATGTATTGATGAGCAACAATGAGATTACAGTTGTTGATTCTGTTTGGTTTTACGATTCTGGCGGAAGCGCCTCAAACTATCAGAATGGGGAGAATTATACACTAACATTTAAACCACTTAGCAGCGGAGCAAAAATAAAGGTTGAATTCCTAAGTTTTGATGTAGAAAAAACTGAGAGTAATACTTGTGGTTTTGATTATTTAAAAATATTCAATGGACCAACGGTTAATTCAACACTTTTAGGTACTTATTGTAATGCAAATAATCCAGGCGATATTAACCCGTCAACCAGTGAAACAGGGGAACTTACCTTCCAATTCTATTCTGATGGCGGAGTAACTAACTCAGGTTGGAAAGCAAAAATTACAAGCGTAAATACTCAGACTCTTTATACTCTTTCAGTAAATATTAGAGATGGAGGATTGCCCGTTAAAGGAGCATCTGTTTCTATTGATGGATTAGTTAAAATAACAGGAGCTGATGGTGTTGTTCAGTTTAGTTTACCTCAGAGTACTTTTGGCTACACTGTTAACGCTGTTGGGTTTAATCCGTTAAATGGTACAGCAACAAAAACAGCATCAAATCAATCCATTAACTTGGATTTGGAGAAAGCATATAAATCAACTATAACCGTTCTAGATAACTCGAGCAATCAGCCAATTCATGGAGCCAAAATTGCCATTAATGGAGGAGAATATTTCACAACACCCATGGGGGTTGCCAATGTT
>CAZTVY010000066.1:0-10916 GCA_964617235.1 uncultured Rikenellaceae bacterium
TTGGTATATTCATTGGTGCGATGATGGCGTTCCTATTCTCTGGCTTAACAATGAACGCTGTAGGGCGCGCTGCTCAAAAGATCGTGGAAGAAGTTCGCCGTCAGTTCCGTGAGATTAAAGGCATTATGGAGGGTGAGACCGAACCAGATTATGCTCGTTGCGTTGAGATTTCGACCCGTGGTGCTCAAATCGAAATGATTCTTCCATCGTTACTTGCAATTATTATTCCTATTGTAACTGGCTTATTACTAGGCGTTGCTGGTGTACTTGGTTTATTGGCCGGTGGATTGAGCGCAGGTTTTGTGCTTGCAATATTTATGGCTAACTCAGGCGGTGCTTGGGATAATGCTAAGAAGTACATTGAGGAAGGGAACTTTGGTGGAAAAGGTTCCGATAACCACAAAGCTGCCGTTACTGGTGATACAGTAGGTGATCCATTCAAGGATACATCTGGTCCAAGTTTGAATATTCTTATCAAACTTATGAGTATGGTATCAATTGTTATGGCTGGTGTAACTGTAGCGTTTAGTCTATTTTAAGCAGACAGAAGATTTCAGATATAAGACGTTAGACAATTAATGTATATTGATAGAAAGCCCGACTTATGTCGGGCTTTCTATTGTTTTTAGATATTTACTTGTCCGAAGTTAGACAAATATATGTTTTAGATGATATTATTTTGTTTTTCTCATTGAAAATGATTCTCTGATAACTTTTATTGTCAAAAAAAAGTTCTTTGGTACTTGTTTTATTATTGTCGTCGCTTTCAAAGTTTTTGACATAAAAAATTTTATTGTTGATTCTTATTATTTTAGTACTACAGTATATGATATTATTTGAGTTTAGCTTATAAAGTTTCACAACTTCTCTTTTTAAACCACTTCTAAAATATTTTACTTTTACTTTGAAAAATATTTTGGAGGATTTTACTCTCCCAGCTATTTCAATTTTTCTTTTTGAAGCATATATCTGCGAGCCTGAAATATAAGTTGATGAGTCTATCGATTTGAGTTTGTTTTCAATTTTAGTTAGAAAATCTTCTTTAAGATCCTCATTTTGAGAGAATGCATTAATACAGAAAAGAAATAAAGAAATGGTGAAAATTAATTTTAAAGATTTCATAAATTGTTGATTTAGTTTTTATTGTAAGTTATTCAATTATCAGTTTTCTGTCCTTTGGATATTTAACTGAGTATTTAAGCGTAAACTCTTTTTTTGCACTTGGTTCTAGGCTGAACTCCCACTTAACTTCGCCTGTTTCCTTGTCGTGCTTTCCGGCAGAAAGTTCTTGAATTTGCACTTCAATTTCCTCTAATGTTGAAACTGGCGCTTGGTCAAGAATAATCATACTGATAGGTTGATTTTTATTATTCTTCACGGTTGTTAACCATGAGCGGGTTTCCTCCTTTTTGCTTCCAATGAATTGTTTCGTTGTATAATCTTTCACTTTTTCACGATTTACTGAAACATTCTTGTCTTTGCCCAGCGATATTGAAAGAGTGTCGGTTGCAGCACTGAGATTCAAAAGAGTTTTGCCCACATAGCTATCCTCAAAGAAGATATTTGCTTCACCCTCAAGTAAGCTGTATTTCTCCCAATCAACAATATTTGCAATAAGGAACGCATCCTTCTGAACTTTAGGGACGCAGTAGTACTGATAACTTGCTGGCAGTTCGTAGGCAACCATATCTACTGCGTAACTTTTATTATCGGAGAGAACAGTGTATGGGGTTTTAATCTCAAAATCAACAGTTGTTTGCTTAACGACCATTTCGGAAGGAATTGCCAAACTACTTGCACCTCGAATTTTTATTGATTCTGCTTTGTCGACGCTAACTCCTGCAACAGTACCAGTCAAGGCTTTGCTTAACCTACCTTTTTTAGTGCCATACCCAGTAACAATCACCTCTTCTATATTTCTAGTCTCGGCCTCAAGAGTGACATTCATATAGTCTCCATAAAATGGCAACTCTAAAGTTTTATATCCAACAAAAGAGAACACTAAGTTACCACCGTTACTAGGCATTGTTAGAGTAAAATTTCCATTAACATCTGTGACAGCGCCAATTGTAGTTCCTTTTACTATAACGCTAACTCCAGGAAGAGGCATTCCATCCTCAGCAGAAATTACAGTTCCTTTTGCAATGTTGCTACCCTGCTTTATGTTATAAACTGGTGGAATTGAGTTATAGTTTAGGAAGTAAGTTTTTAATTCGGGTGCAACACCCGAAGAGTTCGGGTTGCTTGATGAAAACCGGAGTTTAACATTCTTCCAATCTTCCTTGGTTTCCTGACGCACATTGGCTTTGTAGATAATTTGTATTGGCTCACTAATGTTTTTTGCTCTTATATCGTAAGTTGGAAACCAACCAGCATTATTTACTAAGTAGGATATTTCAAATTCAAACGTTGCTGCACGTTTTGCATCAACCTTAACCAAAACTTCTCCGTTAGGATATTCTTTTTTTGAGGTGAAGGTTTTTATTTGATTCTCTATGTCGGAGCGCTGCTTGCTAAGTTCCTGGATGTTCTTATTATGCTCAATCTCCTTAAGTTTTAGTGCCGATAGCTGAGTGCTATAGAAAGTCATTGTTTCCTTAAGGTTTGTGATGTTGGTCTCCTGATTTTTTCCACCAATATCCCTGTTTTGCTGTAAAAAAACCAACTGTTCCCCAACAATGGACAGGTAGGTGTTTTCTAAATTGATTTTTTCGTCGATGCTTTTTAGTTTTGTCTCAAAGTCAACCAATTCCTTTGGTCTGTCGAGTTTGTTGATAAAATTTTGCTGATGATTTACCGATAGAACTGTAAGTTCACCATTGGCCTTAACCTGCACGCTTTTGGCATCAATAAATGGCGATAGGTTTACAAACTTTACAATGGTTTTACCTTGAGGTAAGTCTACCGCTTTCTTTCTTGTAACTTGTGCTCCTTCAATAAAAACCGTTACTTCGTTAACCTCGGTTTTAACTTCTTTTTCAACAAAATCCTGCGCAAAAATGATGTTTGTTGTGAGCATAGAAATAATTAAAAGCAAGTTTTTCATTCTGTTTTTCTATTTAGGTTTATTTAAATCTCTAAAAATTAATGAAAATGCCCAAAACTTCCTCCAACTCCAATTTCAATACTATAGCTGTTTTTCCCTAAAATATCTAGTTTTTCGTTAGATTTTGTTCTGTTGTAATTGCAGTTAAAAAAAACATGAAAAATATTTTCTCTTGATAACTGAAAGAATTTCATTAGGGAGAGTCCAACAGTGTAGCCTTTTCTTGAGTGAATAACCGTGGCGTTTTCCGTAAAGTCTTCCAGCATAAATGAGCAAAAGCCAAGGTAGGTATCAATCGCAATATCGTTTCTAATATAGGTTCTATATCCAACCCTTACAGTAGCATTTTCAAGTGTTAATTCTGAGTTTCTGTTATATATAGTGTTTCCAATAATCATAGTTTTTTTTAAGTGCCTGTCGTGGGCTAAGTTGAATTTTAAACCTAGCAAGAAATTTTGTTTGATTATTGTGTTGAACTCAATTGTAGGGCAAATTGTAGTGTTAAAGTATTCCGACGATAAATTATCCAACACAAATAGGCTTGGTCCAACCTTAAGTTCTTCACCGGATTGTAGTCTGCTTTGAGCATTTATAGAGTTCCACCAGAACAAAAAAGTAAATAGTAGTAAACTTTTTCGGGTAAGCATATGTAGTGTGTCTATTAAATCTATTATTTCATAAATATGCTAATCAAAGGTAGTGCCATAAACCTTTTGGCAAAAATATATTGCAATTTTTATCATTTAAAACAAGCTTTGCATCAAATATTTATAAGAATTATTAATAATTTGAAAACTCTACCCATTTAAAATTCGTTTATTCTATTATTAATTTTTCAACAATGTGGATTAAGCCACTTAAAACTCAAAGTCTGATTAGTTTTATTCTAGTCGCTGTTCTGCTAATTGTAGTAGCATTAGCCTCGCTGTCGTTATATTTGAATAAGAAGAGAAAAGAGACGTTTCTTAAATCAAATATAGAGCAAATTGAGAAAAGCGTTAGAGTCGCAATTTCCTTCGAAACAGATAGGCTAAAGCAGATTACATTCGATTACACATTTTGGGATGAAATGGTCGGATTCATTTATACTCCTAAGCCTAATTGGGCAAAGGATAATTTAGACCCAATTATAACCATCTACAAAACAGACTTGCTTTGTGTGCTCGACACAAATTTGCGAAAAGTTTATTCGGTGAACCGAGAGGAATACAATTTTCTCCAGGATTTAAAATTGTCCGATAGCACTCTAAGGCAATTAATAAACCAAAGGTTTATTAAGTTTTACTATCAAACAAAACATGGAATTGTTGAGGTGCATGGAGCGACAATCCACACAACTAATGACCAAACCAGGGTTGGACGTGTTTATGGTATTATGATTATTGGTAAGGTTGTTGATAGCACATATCTTAAGAATGTTTCATTGGTTACTGGCACTCGTATTTGGCAGGATTCAATTCCTATCGAAAGTCGTATGCTTGAATCCAAGCAGGGAATAACTTTAAGTATCCCATTACTCGGTCAGGATAATAGCGTTATTGGTTATTATAATGTTGAAAAAGTTTATGATTTTTTCAAGCATTATACAAACTTCTCGTTACAGTTATTGAGTATATTGATTTTCTCAATCCTACTAATTGTATTAACGTTGATTATTGTTTTTTCTTATTGGGTTAACAGGCCGTTGAAAATTGTAGAGCAGATACTTTATAACGATAACACTTCAAGAATCGCAGAACTTCAAAGTTTCGGAAGTGAGTTTGGTGAAATTGGGAATTTGATTGACCATACCATTGAGCAAAAGAAAACGCTGGAAATTTTAAAGGATAAAGCGGAGGAGTCCGACAGATTGAAATCGGCCTTTCTGGCCAATATGTCACATGAGATTAGAACGCCGCTGAATGCCATTTCGGGCTTTGCCGAGTTGCTATGCCAGAGTTCGCCAAACGATGAGGAGTCCAAAAGTTACAAGAAGATTATAATGAATTCGTCCAGCGATCTGCTTCATCTTATTAACGATATTCTGGATTACTCAAAAATTGAGGCAGGTCAGTTGGTCTTAAAGAATGAACCATTCTCAATAAATGATTTGTTCGATGAGTTATATGCTATTTACTCAAAGAAAAACCTTAACAAATCTGTTAGAGTGATTTGTTTGCACCCCGACAAAAATTTCAATATTAATTCCGACAGGCAGAGGATTAAGCAGGTAATGGTAAACCTGTTGGATAATGCTCTGAAGTTTACTGAGAAGGGCGTGGTAGAGTTTGGCTTTAAATTGGTTGGCTCAGAGTTTGAGATGTGGGTAAAGGATACTGGTGTCGGGGTTCCTGAAAGTTCACGAGAATTAATCTTTGAAAGGTTTCATCAGGTTAACAAAAATCCTACAAAACTTTATGGAGGAACGGGGCTTGGACTTTCAATTTGCAAAGGGTTGGTTGCTTTGCTTGGAGGAACAATTAAATACAGTTCAAATACTGTAGGCGGTTCAATATTTACAGTTGTTATCCCGCAATTACCAGTAGAGGCTGAAAGCAATCATCAAGAAGTGGAAAATAATTCTACTATACCCCAATGGAGCGGTAAAAGAGTACTTGTTGTAGAGGATGATGAACTCTCTTTAAAATTAATCATTCAGTATTTAAAGAGAACAGGAGTAGAAATAAGTTCTTTCAATGAAGCAAGTTCGGCAATTGATTTTGTTCGAAAAAATAAGATAGACATTGTACTGATGGATATTAGGATTCTAGGGGATATTGACGGTTTTGAGGCCACAAGAGTGATTAAAAGTTTTAAACCCAATCTCCCAATTATTGCACAAACTGCTTTCGCTTTGGATAAGGATAGGGATAAAGCCATTGAAAATGGATGTGATGAGTATATTTCTAAACCATATAGTTCAGACACATTAACACAAATTATTGCAAAGTTTATTTGAAAAAAAGTGAGCTATGGCTCACTTTTCTTTTCTATTTATTCCTTAAAATATCGCGAATTTCTGTAAGCAATATTTCCTCCTTACTTGGAGCGGGTGGAGCGGGTGGAGTTGCTTCCTGTTTTTGTTTGGCAGCGTTTATTGCTTTAATAACCATGAATACAGCAAAAGCTACAATCATAAAATCAAAAATAACCTGTAAGAAGTTACCATAGTTGAGGGTAACGGCAGGGTTGGTTTCCGTTGCTGCTTTCATCACAAATTTTAGGTCGGTGAAATTTACTCCACCAATAAGCAGTCCAAGAGGGGGCATAATTATATCGTTCACCATCGATGAAACTATTTTTCCAAAAGCTGCACCGATAATAATACCGACGGCCATATCAACTACGTTGCCTTTCATGGCGAAGGATTTGAACTCTTGAATGATTTTCATGGTTGTCAGATTTGTGTTAGAATTTGAATGAAACACCTATGCCGAGAAGTTCTTTGAATTGAATTCTGGGTTTTATTTCATTCTCAGTAATTACTCCGTCATCGTTAGAGTCCTTGCCAATCTTAACTTTATCGTCGTAAATTAAATGGGTATTAATATTAATATTGATGTATTTGTTGACTTTTAGTGCAATTAAGGTCTCCCAGTTTACAACAATGTTTTGTGGGTTTTCCCCGTAGTTGGAGAATAGGTCGAGTTTTGAGGTGAATGAAACGTTCTTCATGAATTCACCTTTAAAGTCGTTTTTTGTATATATTATTCTTACATAACCCCCGAATTCACTTTTTACTGTTTTTCCTTTATCTACTCCAAAGGCTCCAGCGTTTGAAAGCATAGTGTCGTTAACAAAAATAAATTTGGATGTTGCAGGAGCCGCAAATACGCTGAGGTGCGAGTTGGGCTTGTAATCCATACCAACAGCACCAATAAGGTAGGCTGGAGCTAAAAGGTTTGAAATTTTAACACGAGTACTGTCGTTGGGGTAATTATAGCCCGTTGTCATTTGTGTTTTGAAATTCAACAGAATAGCATAGTAGAAGCTTTTCTTGGCTTCTCTACCATATTTAGATAGCAAGTCAATTTTATCATCAGTTTTCTTAGTGTATTTTGCATCTTCTTGGTTAAGTATACCGTAACCTAGGTCTAATGAATTATCCCAAGCATTTTTCCCTTTTTTATAGTTGAAGAATGTGCTAAAAACTCCATTCACAGCATAAGAACTTTGACCTCCAGCTGCCCAGTTTGTTAAAGATGTTTGTGCAATAGTGATTCCAACAATTCCACCTTTCTTCCAACCTTCCAGAGTGTCCTTGGTTTGGGTTTTGAGTTTTGTTTCCGCTTCGGTAACTTGTCCATAAGTTGCTAGGCTTAAGCAGTTGAGAATGATAATAAAAGTTATTATATTTTTCATTTCTTAAATTATTGTGATTTCTAAGTAAAGTTAGAAAAAAAGATGCAATAGAAGTCAACTTTATTCAATTAAACTTTGGGGTATTAGTATATTCTATATTATAAAACGAATAATATGATTGAAGTAAAATCTTTATCAAATATTCATTTCGATGTTTTGTTTGAATCTTTTGCAAAGGCATTTGCCGATTACGAGATTCAGCCCGACAAAGCGGAATTGCAAAAAATGTTATATCGTAGAGGATTTGTTCCTAGTCTTTCCTTTGGCGCCTTCGATAATGGAACTTTAGTAAGTTTTACCTTTAACGGTATAGGTACATTTAATGGAGTTAAAACGGCTTACGATACAGGAACTGGGACTCTCAAGGATTACCGTGGTCAAGGTATAGCCTCGAGAGTTTTTAATGAGTCTATTCCTTTTCTGGTTGAAGTAGGTGTTGAACAATACTTGCTGGAGGTTTTGCAGCATAACACCAGCGCAGTGTCAGTATATCGGAAGCAAGGCTTTGAGGTTACTCGGGAGTTTAACTATTTTGTTCAGCAGATGCAGGATTTAACTCCGAATTCAAAATCAATTCATAAAGATTTCTCAATTTGTGAAGTTAAACTTTTCGATTTGGCAGATATTTCGAATTGGTGGGACTTTACCCCTTCGTGGCAGAATAGTTTTGAGGCAATAAATCGTAAACCTGTCGACTTTATAATTCTTGGCGTCAAAAAGGACAATATTCTTGTAGGTTATGGTATCCTGGAGCCTTCATCTGGCGATATCACCCAAATTGCAGTAGATAAGAATCATCGAAGAAAAGGAGTTGCGTCTGCAATTCTTAAGGAATTATTCAAAAGGAATAATTACACTAGCGTTAAACTTATTAATGCCGATATCTCTTGTGTAGCAATTACAAACCTCTTGGAAGGAAATGGAATCCCACTTAGAGGAAAGCAGTTCGAAATGATAAAAAAGCTGAGGTAATTTAATAGTATCATAAGCCCTCCTAATATTTTGCTTTGTGGGAATTCTTTGATAGGTTTTGTTATGATTTTAAAAATTCTTAACTTCATTCAAACTTTTAAAAACCGAACTGTATGAGCCCGATTGTAAAATATATACTCCTTGTGGTATTCGCTTTAATACCCTTTGGTTTTGCCGTAGTGTGGTTACTTTACCGCAAAACAATTATTTACACCACTGCACTTACCGTTTTTATTGCTTCAATGGGTGTAAGCATTGTGGCCTTTTGTGTGGGTTACTTGGGCTTTGCGGCAACGCTTTATTGGGCAATTCCGCTATGCTTGGCATGGTTGGTAGGAGCAAATTTTTTCACAAAAATTACTGTCCGTAATCCCATACGGCAGATGAATGAAACCATTAAAGAACTGGCAACTGGCAACTTGAATATTGAGGTTCCCCAAGAGTTGCTCTCCAAAAAGGATGAGGTAGGCCAAATTGCCCACTCCATACAAACCCTAGTTAATGAAATGCGAAATGCGGTAATGGCTATTAATCATTGCTCCGCGGAACTTGCAGTAATTAGTAATAATTTGGTTGAGAAGTCAGAGATGCTATCGCAAACTGCTAATAGTCAGGCAGCATCCACCGAGGAGTTGTCGTCGAATATGGAGGAAATTGCCTCGAATATTGCGCAAAGTACTGCAAACTCAAAGCAAACAGAGGGTATTGCTTATGCTACCGCAAATAACATATCGCTTACCAATAAGAGCATGCAGGAAGGGTTGACCGCTATTCGGAGTATCTCCGAGAAGATTAGCATTATTAACGATATTGCTTTCCAGACTAATATACTTGCATTGAATGCTGCCGTTGAGGCCGCAAGAGCTGGCGAGGCTGGCCGAGGCTTTAGCGTTGTGGCATCGGAGGTGCGTAAGTTGGCCGAGCGTAGTAAAATTGCTGCCGATGAGATTGTGAAGATTGCACATCAGGGCTTAGACCTTACCGAGAATGCTAGCCGAAATCTTGAGAATACTTTACCATCGGTTGAGAGCACTGTCAGGTTGGTTCAAGAAATTAACGCTGCAAACATTGAGCAACGTGCAGGTAGCGAGCAGGTGAATATGGCCATACAGGATTTGAATATGCAAACCCAAAAAACTGCCTCTGCTGCTGAAGAGTTAACATCCCAGTCTGTGGCTCTTCAGGAAAACTCATCGCAGTTAATAAAGAATGTTAGTTTTTTCCATTTTGATGGGGCCGCTGTCCATACCTCAAAAATTTTGCAAAAAGTCAAGTATCGTGATATTGCCACCAAAGAGGTTAGGGAACATAACGAGTATGTTAAGTATTAACAGAGTTTATTTTGATAGATTTTACAAGTATCGATTATTTAAAGAATGGGAATTTAAAGCAACAAAGGGTTTACGATGTTTTAAATGCCCATTCTGTTTTTAGTAACTTAGCAAAGTTTAATCCAATACTTGTAGGTACAATTCC
This sequence comes from uncultured Rikenellaceae bacterium, assembly GCA_964617235.1. Taxonomy (GTDB): domain Bacteria; phylum Bacteroidota; class Bacteroidia; order Bacteroidales; family Tenuifilaceae; genus SB25. Next base: position 9,836 of record CAZTVY010000066.1, read on the forward strand.
AATTAATATCGATACAGATACAAGCGATTTGGATATAATTTGCAACTGGGCTAATAAAGCAGAATTTATATCTGCTCTTAAATCCTCATTTTGTCACGAAATCGATTTTTCTGTTTCTCAGAAAATTAAGAATAACAAAGAGGTAGTTGTTGCAAAGTTCATGTTGGAGGAATTTCCTGTTGAGGTTTATGGCCAGAATTTGCCCACTACAGAGCAAAATGGCTATAGGCATATGATTATTGAGCATAAATTGCTTTTGAAGAAGGGGGAGGAGTTTCGGCAGCAAGTTGTTAACCTTAAAAAACAAGGGTATAAAACTGAGCCTGCATTTGCAAAACTTCTAGGTTTAAACAGCGAGAATCCTTTTGATGAGTTACTAAAATTGAATATATAGTGTTTATGAATGCTAAAATTAAACCACTAGGGTTATTTCATTCTTACATGATTTATTTCTCAGCAGCACTGCTGATGTTTGTTCTTACAAAGTATGCCATACCCAATTTAAGCAATAGAACAGGGCAGGAGACCATTCTGTTTTGGTTTATTGTTGCTGGACTAGGGATTTTTACACCCCTAATAGTAATGGGCATATTCTTGTTGAAATCGGAAGGTTATCGGTTGTCAAAATCAACAATAACGGAACGGTTGCGTTTTAGGAAACTTACAAAACAGGATGTTTTTTGGAGTGTTGGTGGGTTAGTTCTGGTAATGGTTATTAGTGGTGGATTAATGAAACTTATTGAATTGGTTGTTGGTAGGATTGATACCTCGCCACCATTTATGTCCTTTGAGCCATTGAGCCAAGGGCGATACTGGCTATTGGCTGTTTGGGCTCCATACTGGATTTTGAATATTCTTGGTGAGGAGTTTCTTTGGCGAGGTGTAATGATGCCACGTCAAGAGCTGGTTTTTGGAAGAAATACCTGGATTTTTCATGGAATAGGGTGGGGTTTGTTTCATATAGCGTTTGGTTGGCAATTGCTTATAACTTTAATTCCGTTGATATTTATACAATCATACATTGTTCAGAAAACAAAAAACTCGTGGGTTGGAGTTATAATGCATGGAAGCATTAATGGGC
>CAZTVY010000067.1:0-5635 GCA_964617235.1 uncultured Rikenellaceae bacterium
ATAAAAGTGTTATACAAAAATATTTGATGTTTTTTTATTGATGGAATACACCAATATGCTTAATCCTTTGTTAAAACTCATCATACAATATACGAATTTTTTGCTTGCCATGTTTCTTTTAGTTTAAGGAATAAATGCTGGCAAGTTTTAACAATCATCATAAAATAAACAGACTTATGATTAGAAAATATTAGTTAATTCCAACCATAAATCTGTTTTTATTACTTTTTCTAAGTTATAGGGAACGTTCTATATTGAAACTTTCAACACTATCTCTAAATGTTTTTAAGAAGTTTCCTGCTAAAGCACCATCAACTATTCTGTGGTCATAGGATAAGGAAATTATACACATTTGTCTTATTCCTATTACATCACCAACGTTGGTTTCAATTACTACCGGTCGTTTTTTAATTGAACCTATAGCTAGAATAGCGACTTGAGGCTGGTTGATGATTGGGGTTCCTGTAAGGGTGTCGAACATTCCAAGGTTTGTAATAGTAAATGTTCCACCTTGAATTTCGTCGGGTTTTAGTTTGTTTTCGCGAGCCCTTGTTGCAAGGTCGTTAATGCTTTTTGCCAAACCAACTAAATTCAACCTGTCAGAATTTTTTATAACAGGAACAATTAGGTTACCATTTGGTAATGCTGTTGCAATGGATAGGTTAATATCTTTCTTTAGAATGATTTTATCACCATCTACTGAGGAGTTAATAAGTGGATGTTTTTTTATTGCTTGCACTGTAGTTTCAGCAAAAAGATGAGTAAGAGTTAGTTTCTCGCCTTCTGTTTTTTGGAAGTTATCCTTATTTTTATTTCGCCACTCAACCATATTGGTAACATCTACCTCTATAAAAGATGTAACATGAGCTGATGTTTGTTTCGACATTACCATATGCTCTGCAATAAGCTTGCGCATGCGGTCCATTGGAATAATTTCATGTCGAGTTCCAGCTTCAGTTGTTTGGGTTGTGTGGGGTTGTATAACTTCCTGTACAGCCTTGGTTTCTATTTCACTGATTCTACTGTCTCGTTTCTGAATGTAAGCGAGTATATCATCCTTGTTAATTCTGCCATTTAATCCTGTGCCCTTTATTTGCATCAGTTCTGACGCAGAGATACCTTCTTCTTTGGCAATTTTACGCACTAAAGGTGATAATCCAACAAGCGATTCTTCATTGGATATTGTTACAGGTTGAGTTTTATTTTCGGTGATATTTATATTCTGTACTTTATCCTCCGCTTTAGGTTGATTTTCTGTTTCTATGTTAGTGTTAGGGAACTCTGTATTACCTTCGGTAACAAGTGTTAATATGGGTTGTCCCACCTGAGGGGTGTCACCCTCTTTAAAAAGGAGTTCCTTTACTGTACCTGCTGATATTGAAGGGACTTCAGAATCTACTTTATCGGTAGCAATTTCAACAATAGGTTGGTCAACTTCCACTTTATCGCCAACTTTTACTAACCAGCGTGTAATTCGTGCATCGGTGATACCTTCACCCATTGGAGGGAGTATAATTTTAATTTCCTTAGCCATAAAACATTTATTCTTTTGTGTACTTTAATCCTGTTGATGTTTTCAACCTATTAACACACAAAGTCTAAAATTGTTGATTGTTTTTTGAGTTTTATGATATTTGTACATAAAACTGTAAATTCGTTACTTCAGAATACTCTCCAGAAAAATTCTAAAGTCCATTGCTAAGTTATAATTTCGAGCGTAGAATAGGTTTTGGTTTGAATCATCTTTTAGGCTATTCAACTTGAAAGGAAATACTCCTTCCTTGATTTTTGGGAGATTATCGGTTTTATGTTCCTTATTGTAACTAATCCATGTTTTAGAGCCTACAAGAACCTTTAATGCATTTAACCAGTTTTTAAACGGATTTTTAATTATGAAAAGAAGTACGGGGAATGAAAGTATCATTAGTATTGAGATGGATAGGTCGAATAGTCTTTTATTGCGTTTGCTTGCTTGTGTTCCTATTGCTTTAATATCCAAAGTGTAAAGTTCTCCTGTGGATTCAATGGAGTTACTCCCAATTATAAAAGTTCCTTCGTGAGGTGCAATTTTATACTCCTTACCCAATGAGCTAAGGAATAGCATAGCCGTAACAATATTTTGCATCGATATGCTTTGTGTGCAAAATATTAGTTCGTCGACACTGTTAACCCTTACAAATTCCTCCAAACGTTCAAAGGAGATGTTGTTTTGGTTTTCATCCTCTTTTAATTCAAAATTTCCAACGTAGATATACTTTACCCCTGAATTATTTAGAATTTCCTTTACCCTTTGTACTTCGGAATTACTTCCAACAATGGCTATTTTTTTAATGAATTTTTTATTGATAATAGCCCTTGGGGTTAATTTTGATAGTAGAATTCTAATGGCTTGCGTAGATATTAACGCCCATAAACTTGTTAAAAGAATTATTGCACGCGAAAAACGTATCTCGTTGGGTAGTATTGAGTAAACTACAAGAATTAGAATGGAGCCCGTAAGTATACCTTTTATTGAATCTGTAAGTTTTTGAGGTTTGTTGTAGGCTCCATTAATCCATAAGGCCAAAAGCCATGCTATGATGTAAAAAGAGCCTAGGATTGCAACATACTCCGTAGGGTAAATATTTGAACTTTGAAAACGAAAATTTTCCCAAAGTGGCGTTATGGTTAATAATCCCAGAGCAATTAGCAATGCGTCCAATGCAGGTAGCCAAAGCGTATTTATAATTCGTTTAATAATGGAGAGGAATGCTCTAAAATAAATTGCAAAATTTATAAGGATGATAAAGGTGCTTGCCTTGTTGGATTTAAAGTGTTTTTTTGCAAAAATTATCATCGCTTTGTAGAATATAAGCACATAGTTTAAGCTGCCTTTCTTGGTACTTTCTCCTTTGTAATGGATTATTTGGCACTCTGGGTAGTAGTAGTTCTTGTAGCCTGCTTGGGTAATTCTGTACGACAGGTCAATGTCTTCGCCATACATAAAGAATTGTTCATCGAGCAATCCCGATTGATTCAAGGCTTCTTTCCTCATGAACATAAATGCACCAGGGAGAACATCAATTTGGTTAGTGGCATTTTTATCGAGATGTCCCAAGTAGTAACGAGCAAATATTTTTGATTTTGGGAATAGCGATGTTAGTCCAAATATCTTGAAAAACGAGACCCAAGGTGACGGAAACCCTCGTTTTGATTCAGGTAGATAGTTTCCTTTCCCATCAATCATTTTTACGGTGATGGCGCCTGCATCGCTGTGGCTATTCATAAAAGCAATGCATTTGGAGAATGTATCTTCTTGAACAACAGTATCGGGGTTTAATAGCAATACATATTTCCCTTGCGATTGGTCAATTGCTTGATTGTTGGCCTTGGAAAATCCTACATTTTGGTAGTTTTCAATCAACTTTACAGTCGGGAACTTCTGTTTAACCATTGAGCAGGAGTCGTCGCTCGATGCATTATCAACTACAAAAACTTCGGCATCAATATCCTTAAGCGCAGAATGAACGCTCATAAGGCATTGCTCCAGAAAGTGCTTTACGTTATAGTTTACTATGATTACCGATAGCTCCATGGCCGATAAAGGTACTAAAAACAACTGGTACAACAAAAATAAGAAAGACGCTTCGGTTGAAGCGTCTTTCAGTTTATCGGTAAAGGATGAGTTATTTCATAAGTTTCTTAATTGCATTCGCTAAGCGCTTTACGCCTTCTTCGTTCATCTCTTTCGACATAAATGAGAAATTAATACGTAATGTGTTTTTTCCGCCACCATCGCAGTAGAAAACCGTTCCAGGAACGAAGGCTACATTTTCCTCTATGGCAACTTTGAATAGTTCATCGGCATCCATATAATCAGGAAGTGTTACGAAAAGGAATAAACCACCCTCTGGTTCAGTCCACTTAACACCACTTGGCATATATTTATGGAATGCTGCAACCATTGTGTCTCGCTTCACTTTGTAGTTGCTGTTAATTGTGGCAAGGTTTTTATCGAAATACCCTTTTTCAAAATACTTAGCCGCAATTTTTTGCACAAACGATGATGTGCAAAGGTCGGTATTCTGCTTTGCAACTACTATTTTATCAATAATTTCCTCGTGCGCTAGCACCCAGCCAATACGGAAACCAGGAACAAATATTTTTGACATTGTTCCAAGTAAAACAACTTGTCCTGTTCCATCCAACTCGTACATTGTGCGTTGTGGTGTTCCGCTAAAACGAACCTCGCGGTAAGGGCTGTCCTCAATAATTAGGATATCATACTTTTTAGCAATGGCAATAATTTCCTTTCTACGCTCTTCGGGCATTGCTATCCCTGTTGGATTTTGAAAGTCGGGAATAACGTAGATGAATTTTGGTTTCTCGCCCTTTTGTTTCAGTTGCTCAAGATTTTTTTCGAGCAAGTCGGAGCGCATTCCTTTGTCGTCTAGTTCAATTCCAATTAAATCGGCACCGTAAACGGCAAACGATGCAATACCTCCAAGGTAGCTTGGTAGTCCGCAAATAACCTTGTCGCCAGGGTTTACAAAAATTTTTGGAATAAGGTCAAGTGCTTGTTGTGAGGCAGTAGTTATTATAAGATTGTTGATGTTTACATTAATTCCAACTTTGAGGTAGCGTTCAACAAGAATTTCGCGCAACCTTTTATCGCCTTCAGTTTCTCCATACTGTAAAGCCTTAGCGCTATCGGTATCCAAAACTTCAACGGTGATGTCCTTAAGTTGCTCCACAGGAAAACTCTCAGGTGATGGTAATCCACCAGCAAAGGAGATAAGCTCTGGGCGCTGAGTCATCTTAAGTAATTCTCTAATTACCGAGCGCTTCATTCTTTTGGCGCTATGCGATAAAATTTGGTCAAGGTCGTTTATCATAACGTTATAATTTTATGGAACTTTAAGTTATATTCTAGAAATAAAAGCCAATATTAAATTACAATTAGTAATTAAATAACGTTGCTAAGTTACGGAATGTAATTTTATTGAGCAATAAATTAATAAAAAAATAAAGGATGGAAAATTCCACCCTTTACTGGTACTATCATTTAAATATTTATTTACCACCGCATTCGGCAATAATCATTTTACATGCATTAACATTATTCATTTTGCAGGCCTTGTGAAAATCGGTGCAGGCTTTTTGCTTTTCCGATAGTTTTAGATAGGTCATTCCTCTATTATAGTAGGTTAATCCAGAGTTTGGTTCCAAATCTAGCGCATTGTTATAGTCGTTAACAGCATCTAGGTAATAGCCTAGTTTAAAATTCACTAAACCACGGTAGTTGTATATGTTCGCATTGCGAGGCTCAATTTCAATGGCTTTATTGTAGTCTTCCAAAGCACTTGCAAAATCTTCCAATCTAATTTCGGCTGAAGCTTTGTTAAGCAATATTTGAAGTTGAATTTTTGATGAAGGGTTTAAGCCTAATGCCTTTGTAAACTGTTCTTGCGCTTTGATATGGTCACCATCCAAATTATAAAGTATACCTTGGCGCATAACAAGTTCTGCATCGTTAGGATTGTTTTGGAGAGCCTCGTCAATAAGTTTTTGAGCGCTCTTATAGTCGCTCAGCAAAGTGTATGATTTTATTAATCCGTTTAACGCAGCAGTATCATTTGCTTGAATTGAGTTGGCC
>CAZTVY010000067.1:5657-10827 GCA_964617235.1 uncultured Rikenellaceae bacterium
CGAAAAATCTTTTATGGCATTTTTATAGTCTTTCTCCTTTAATTTTTGATTTCCCGAAGCAATAAGTTCATCGAAACGGTTTTGGGAAAATGTAAATCCCGAAATAATTAGAAAGGCTAAGAGATATATTATTTTTTGTCCCATAATGTAAGGGTTTTCTATGTCAATATATAAACTATATCAAAATACGTGCAATTTTTTTGTTGGTTTCACAACCCTAAATTTAATCATTTAAAGTTGAATCGAACCTAACCCTATTAATTAAAGCTCTTCCTAGCGTAATTTCATCGGTATATTCCAATTCATCGCCAAAAGCAACCCCTCTGGCTAGGGTAGAAACACTAATTGGGTACTGTTTTAATTTCTTAAAGATATAAAAATTTGTTGTATCTCCTTCCATTGTAGCACTTAATGCCATAATAACTTCCTTGATATCGCCCTTTTCAACCCTATCTATCAGATTATCAATATTTAAATCTGTAGGGCCAATTCCCTCCATAGGACTAATTACGCCGCCAAGTACGTGGTATAAGCCGTTAAACTGATGGGTGTTCTCCACCATCATTACATCCTTAATGTTTTCCACAACGCAAATTGTCGCTCTATCTCTATTTGGTGATGCGCAAATGCTACAAGTGTCAGTGTCGGAAATATTGTGACAAACATTGCAGAATTTTACGTTATGCCTTAGGTTGGTTAATGCTTGGGTGAATTTATCCACCTCAACGCTATCCTGCCTAAGCATATGCAGAACCATTCGTAATGCAGAGCGTCGTCCTATTCCTGGGAGTTTCGAAAACTCCTCAACTGCCGATTCTAATAATTTTGAAGGATATGTTTGAACGTTCATTTCAATACTTGTCTTTGAGATTTACAAATCTACATGATTTATACAAAAAATACATATTAGGACGATTCAAAAGTTTTGTGCTGTAGTTGACATTAACCGTAAAAGAACTTATTGATAGTGCAATGCAATATTTGTTATGCATGAATTTTTTCTTCTTCCTTATTTTTCCTACAATTGCATACACAAAAAAAATAATAAATGTCACCTACATTAATTGCTATTATAGTAGCCGTATATTTTTGTTTGTTACTGCTTATAACCTATTTAACATCACGCGATGCAACAAGCCAAACTTTTTATTTAGGGAATAAAAGGTCGCCTTGGTATGTTGTCGCTTTTGGAATGATTGGGGCATCACTTTCGGGAGTAACTTTCATGTCGGTACCCGGTGATGTAATGAATAAGCAATTCACTTACATGATGATGGTATTTGGGTTTCTTGCCGGATACGCAGTAATAGCAACAGTTTTAATGCCTTTGTACTATAGATTAAACCTAACATCCATATACTCATACCTTGAAGAAAGGTTTGGACGTTCAACATACAAAACAGGTGCTTCATTTTTCCTTCTATCAAGAGTTATTGGTGCATCGCTTCGGATGTTTATTGTTGTTAATGTTCTTCAGATATTTGTTTTTGATGCTTGGAAAATCCCTTTTTTCGTCACAATAATCATATTCATAGCTTCAATACTGATTTACACTTTTAAAGGAGGGATACGAACCATAATTTGGACAGATACCCTACAGACAACCTTTATGCTTTTGGCTGTTGTACTTTCAATTGTTTTTATTTCAAAAGAATTGCAACTGTCGTTTGGAGGGATAATTACCAAGGTATTTCAGAGTGAATTCTCCCAGATGTTAGTTACGGATTGGAGTAGTAAACAATTCTTCCTAAAGCAATTTCTTAGCGGAATGTTTATTGCTATTACAATGACTGGGTTGGATCAGGAAATGATGCAGAAAAATCTTAGTTGTCGTTCCCTTAAGGATGCGCAAAAGAATATGTTTTCGTTCAGCGTTGTTCTTGTATTTGTGAATATGATGTTTTTAATACTTGGAGCAATTCTAATTTTCTATGCCAATTCTCGTGGAATCAATGTGGCCAATACCGATGATCTTTTCCCAACCATTGCAATACATCATATGGCTCCAATTGCCGGCATTATTTTTATAATTGGATTAATTTCTGCGGCGTATCCTAGTGCCGATGGAGCACTTACATCGCTAACAACATCTTTTTGCATTGATATTTTGGGCTTAAACAAGTTCTCTTTTTCCGAAGATAAAAAAACAAAAATCAGGTATTTGGTGCATTTATCATTTGCGTTGATTTTAATGCTCAGTATATTTATAATCCGGAGTATAAATGATGAGGCAATTATTCAGACTTTATACAAAATTGCTGGTTACACTTATGGTCCATTACTCGGATTATACTCATTTGGAATGTTTACCAAGTGGCAGGTAAAGGATAAATGGATTCCATTAGTTGCAATAGCCTCTCCATTTGTGTGTTATATTTTAAGTACCTATTCCACAGCTCTTTTCTGGGGGTACAAATTTGGATTTGAACTCATAATAATGAATGGAGCACTTACATTCCTAGGATTATTCCTATTAAGAATAAAGAAAAGATAGATAACAAATGGGCTCTCAGATGAGAGCCCTTCGTATTTTATACTTTAGTCGCCATTTTTTCCTAATCCAAAAATCTCATCGATAACATTCTTGTAGGTTTCGTAAATAACCTTACGTTTGAGTTTTAGTGTTGGCGATAGTTCTCCTGTTTGTGGGCTCCATTGCTCAGCTACCAAGCGGTAACGCTTAATTTGCTCGTAATCGCTTAGTTGTTTGTTTGTAGCGTTGATTTCTTTTTGATAGCGAGCTATAACCTCAGGTAGAGTGATTAATTCTTGGTTGTTTTCGTAGTGGATTTTATGACGACTACACCAGTCGTGAAGGAAACTGAAGTTTGGTGAAATTAATGTGCTTACAAACTTTTCGTTTTCACCAATTACCATACATTGCTCAATAAAGAACGATTCTTTTAGTTTGTTTTCTATTGCTTGTGGTGCAACGTATTTTCCGTTCGATAGTTTGAAGATTTCCTTTTTTCTATCGGTAATTGTAAGGAACTTACCTTCGTCAAGATGGCCAATATCGCCAGTGTGGAACCATCCCTCCTCGTCAATTGCAACGGCAGTTAGGTCAAGGGCTTTGTAGTAGCCCTTCATTAGGCTAGGGCCTTTCATTAGGATTTCGCCATCCTCGGCTATTTTAACCTGAACGTTATTTACAACAGGACCAACAGAGCCAATTCTAACGTTATTGGGTTCTGCACCATGGTTTACTGCAATTACTGGAGATGTTTCGGTAAGGCCATAACCCTCATAAACTGGAATGCCGGCAGCCCAGAAAATTCTCATTAATCGTGGTTGTAGTGCTGCTCCTCCACTAATAATGAAGTTTAATTCACCGCCAAGTCCTTTTTGCCATTTGCTAAAAACCAATTTGCGAGCAACCGCAAGTTTTTGATTGTAGAACCAATTATTCCCTTTCTCGTTATAGCGATAGCCTAGGTTTACAGCCCAGAAGAATATTTGTTTTTTAATACCTGTTAAGTCCTTACCTATTGATATAATCTTATCGTAGGTTTTTTCAAGCATTCGAGGAACCGTGATGAAAAGTTGAGGCTTAACATCCTTAATAGTGTCTGCTATTGTTGCTAGGCTTTCAGCATAGTATATTGAGACACCCTTTGATTGGTAGAAGTAGTTAACCATTCGTTCCAGAACGTGGCTTAACGGTAAGAAACTAACGGCCTTTTCGCCTGGTTTCAAAAGGAACAGCGTTGAGCAGGCATACACGTTAGATAGGAAGTTTGAATGCGAAAGCATAACTCCTTTAGATACTCCAGTTGTTCCTGATGTGTATATCATGGAAACAACATCATCGGGTTGAATGGAGTTTTTAATCCTGAATAGTTCATCGACATATTCGTGTGCTAAGGATTTTCCTTTTTCAGTAACTTCCTTCCAACTAGGAATTCCATCAATCTCTTGAAAGCAAAAGATACCTTTGAAGTCAACTAAGTTTTCAGTTAGTGGCTGAAGTTTTTGGTATAAACCTTTATCGCCAACAAAAATTACTTTCACCTCAGAGTGAGAAAGAATGTGCTTGTATTCATCTTGGCTGATTGTTGGGTAAATTGGCACGTGTACCATGCCTGCTTGAGCCGCACCCATATCAACAAAGTTCCATTCGGGTCGGTTCCCCGAGATTGTAGCCACTTTATCGCCTGGTTTTAGTCCTAAGGCCATTAAACCATAGCTAATGTTATGAGCAATTTGTGAGTACTTTTCTATGGTATACTCTTCCCAAACACCATTAGTTTTAATGGCTACTACAGGGCGGTTTTCATATAAATCACGTCCAGCTTCAAGAATATCAAACGTTCTAGTAATATTCATCTTACTATTCAATGAGTTAATAATAGTTGTATTTTTATTGCACCTTTGAACAATAGCTTGTTTGAAAGGTTAAAATCCCAGAATGCGACAAATATAAAACAATAATTATGAAAATAATCACTTTTTGCTTAATCGTTTGTTTAAACGTTTTTGCTGGTTTCGCTCAAGAAAAACCTGCATACCTTATATTTACGGCTGATGGGCAGCAGGTATCGTACTCGAAAATGATTGATGGAATTAAGGGTTCCGATATCACTTTTTTTGGAGAATTTCACGATAACCCAATTGCTCACTGGCTTGAGTTTGAGGTTACCAAGGATCTTTTTACCATAAAAGGAAAAAACTTGATGCTAGGCGCTGAGATGTTTGAGGCCGATAATCAGCTTATTATGGATGAGTACCTTGCAGGGTTGATTCCACAGAAAAGGTTTGAGGAGGAAATTCGGCTTTGGAACAATTACAAGACCGATTACAAGCCATTAGTGGAGTTTGCTAAAAGTAATGGGTTGAAGTTTGTTGCTACAAATGTTCCTCGCAGGTATGCTTCGGCAGTTTCTGCTGGTGGTTTTGAGGCATTGGTGCCTTTTTCCGATGAGGCAAAAAGGTTTGTTGCTCCGCTACCAATAGAGTACGATGCCGAATTACCCGGCTATAAAGCGATGCTGCAAATGGGTGGAATGCCCGGTAAGCCAAATGCCAATGCTCAGAATATGCCAAAGGCACAGGCTATAAAGGATGCTACAATGGCTCATTTTATAGTGAAAAATTTGGTAAGTGGATTTTCGTTTATTCATTACAATGGCTCGTACCATTCAAATAACAAGGAGGGTATTATTTGGTATGT